>CAYPTZ010000006.1:0-22179 GCA_964413395.1 uncultured archaeon
GCTTAAGTTTTTTTTTTTTTTTTGGATTTTTTTAAGATTTTTTATTATTACTTTTAGCTTAAAATTACTTCTTCTCAAATATTAGAATTTTTGAGAATAAAACTAAAAAAAAATAAAGAAAATGAAAAAGAAAACTATTTTATGTACCACAATGGGCCAAGCTGTTTGACCTGAAACTTCAAGAATTATCACTGTAAAATAATTTAAAGGTTTTCTGGTTATTTAACTTGCTTTTTGAGCTAGTCCGTTGACCAATTCTCTTTTTTTTCATCTGATATAAGAAATAAGGTGACATCAATTAATGGATAGTAGTTTATTATAAAAGTATTTTAAATTTAAAAATTAAAAAAATTGGAATTTAAATCCAAGATCCTTTACCAACTTGGTTTTTAGTATCTTTCTTATTTGATAAAATGGATTTATTGTGATCTTCAATCACTTTTTTTTTTATTTGAGTATCAATATGCATTTTATGAATTCCAATCCATTTTCCCATATTTTCTTTATCAGTTAAAATTAATTGGTTTAACATTTTCCATTTATTACTTTGAGAATTAAAGTATTCTTTCAATTGTTCTTTTCTTTTATTTATGTATTGAAAATGAATAGCTTCTGATTGAAATATTTTCTCAACTTCTTCAGCAAAATTATTGAAATCGGAAATATCACCTGAAAACCCTTTTTTTAAAACATGCTCATATTTTTCTTCAAATCGCTTTTGAAGAACCCTTAATCTTTGGACTGTTTTATTATGTGGGACTTCACTAGAAATTACAATAATCATAACATATTTTTCAGAAATATTAAAAGTAAATCGTAAATCTTTAAGTTGTAGGTATGAAACATTTTGTTCCGTAATTTCTTTTGAAAGGCATAATACTGCAAATAAATAATTTGGAACAATATCATCTTCAACATGTCCTGCTAATTCTTGAAAAGTCTGTTGAAAAATGCAAATTCCACTTTTTTTCTCTATAATCCAAAATTTAAGTATGTCTTCCATTAGTTTAATATTAGTTTTCTCGTAAATAAATTAAAGGGTAATAGAAATATTAATATTCAATTAAGAAAAATTTTTAAAATACTTTATTTTAAAACAATTCAATGGTTTATTTAGACGAACGTAAAAATCTTGAGAAAATTGCAGAACATTTAGATGAAATGCAAGTCCCCTATAGTTTTAAAGAAATCGGAAATAATGAAAATGATACTTTTCCTGCAATAATATGTACTTATCGATATAGTAATTTGGATTTTGATGTAGTTATATATAATATTACAGAATGGATTCATGTGAAAGCATTAATTATGAATGCATCCAATTTTTCTTCAAAAGCATTATTAACTATTTATGAACTTTGCCTTGAATTAAATTATGATCTCCCAGAAGTAACTTTCTCAGCAAGTGAAAAAAATATTTATATTGAGGTCGATTGCCTTGTTGATGTAGATTTTGACGATTTTAAAGCTGAATTTCTTTCTATCGGTAATGGTATCGAATCGATTAATAATACAATAAAAGCTGATGAAGGATTTTCTATTAAAAGTACAAAAGGAACTGGTCATTTAAATATTAAAAAATAAATCTTTATTAAATACTAAATAACATAATATGTTTAAGGAAAAAAAATGTCAAAGGACCATAAACCTGCTTTTTCTATATCCCTAAGTAATTTTCCTCAAAAAATTTTATTAGGAAATCATACATATCATTTCAAATTCATATGTCAAAATTTACTTAATAAAACTGAAAAATTTTATTTTAAAATTCAAGCAGATAATCTAAACATTATAAATATTAGCGAATTTTCAAAAGGATTAACATTCAATCCCAATGAAGAAAAAGAAAAAATTCTTGATGTAATTCCTAATGGAGATGGATCTTCTAAAATAAATCTTGATGTATTTTGTCAAAAAAAAGGTGGAAATTCTACCAATTCATTAAAAATTAAGAATTCAATAAAAATTGATGAAATTCAACCCATTTTAAATGGGAAAGAATTGAATTACTTGGATTTAGAACAAATTCAATCAAATATGCAAAAAAGTATTAATTTGGATGGTTTAAATTCCATTTCAAAAGAAGATGCAATGAAGAAAATACGTGATTTGTCTCAAAGTTTAGGTGATGAAAGAATAAAATCGATAATTCTTATTGCTAAACAAGTTATTTCTCAAGATATAATTTATTGTTATGAAATATTAAACCTAATTCCTGATTTGGAAAAAAAATTCGATGCTTTTAGTCAAGTAATTCCTATTGGCATCTATTATAATATTAATGCCACTTTAAATCAAGTAATGAAAATTACTAATTCCACATTGAAAAACGAATTACTTCAGAAAATTGCTTATTCTATCTTTAATTCAGAACCTAACAATTCAATCATGGTGCTTTCATACATTGATGATTTAGAATACCGAGATGATTCTTTAATCAATTTGATTTTTAATAACTCAAAATTAGATCCTAAAACAATTTTGGATTTTTTAAATAACATTACTTCAATAGAAAAAAAATTGAAAATTAGTCTTGATTTTTGTAAAATATGGAAAGAAAACTATGCTGAAAATGCAGCAAATACCTTGAAAACTATAATTCATAATTCAATTACTCATAATTTCACCGATTTGATGTCTAAATCTGTATATTTATTAGCTTTTATTTTAAATCCACAATTAGCTCATGATTTTATAAAATCTTTTAATAAAAATCCTAATCTAATAGCAATGCAACCAAATTTGGATAATATATTAAAAGATAAATCTGAAGATCAAATTGATATTAATAATATAAATATTGTCGCTCAAATTTTTTATGTTTTTCCTTGTTTATCCAACAAAATACCCCCTTCTATTGAATTTCTTGAAAGAATTAAAGGGAATATGAGTATTAATTTACTCGAACAAGGAACTTTATCAAATATTTGCATTTTATCTCCTTTTAAAAATGATTTTTCCATTTTTATGAATTTGCAAACTGCTTATTTCCAAATTGAGAAGGAATTAAAGAAGAAATTTTCTTATATAATTTTTCCTGTTGAGAATGGTATTAAAGAAAACGACTTTAAACATTTAAATGGAATTATCAATCAATATATTACTAAAAGCAAAGGAAAACGAAAGAACCCCTATTATATTATACTTCTAGATTTTATTCCTTATTTAGAAAAACCAACAATTATTTTTTCCAATAATGAAAATTTTGAAAATATAAAAAATAAATTTCACAAAAAAAAATCACTATTTGATATTTATGTTGATGATTCATTTTTCAAAGAAGGAGAAATCTCTAAACAATTAAAAGCAAATATATCTGATTCAAAAATCAAAATAATCAGTGTAGTTTTAAATTATAATTTTCTTAAAGAATTTAATTTACTTAAAAATTTTTTAACTTCAATAATTGAATATTAATAAAAAATTGGTGTCAGAGAAATGTCTAAAAAAAAGAAAGGAAAATATGAACTACCAAATGTTTTTGGAACTCATCTTTCAGATGATCCTTATCAAAAATATTACAATAATCAATTAAGACCTGAAGAAGATTCTTCTACTCAAGTATCTGGGCAGAAAATATCAAAAAAGGAAGAAAAGCGATTAAAGAGAGAAGAATTACTTGCTCAAAGAAGAGAAAAAATTGAGGCATTAAAAAAAGCGAAAGAAGATGCAAAAATTAGAAAATTAGAAGAAAAGAAAGCAAGTAAAAATAAAGGTAAGAAAGATGGCAATCAAGGAATGCAAATACAAGGTTCTACAAAAAGTAAGAAACAACTTAATGATTTAAAGAATGCTAAAGCCAAGGATGAAGAAAGACTAAGAAAACTTCAAGAAAAACAAGAAAGCGGTTCTTTAAGTAAAATACCTTCACAATTAGCGCCTCCTCCTTCATCAAAACCTCAAAAAGTAAAACCTCAGAAAGTTAAACCTCAGAAAGTTAAACCTCAGAAAGTTAAACCTCAGAAAGTTAAAAAAGAGAAGAAGAAGAAAGAAAAGAAAGTTAAAAACATCAATAAATCTTCTATACCCAAATCAACTAGTGATACTCGTTCATGGGAATATATATTACATGAAACAAATTCATGGAAATGGTTACCTTTTTCGCATGGGATGGAGCTTGAATTAGTTATTTGTGATAAATTTGGACATTATTTAGAAGGAGAAAAAATAGTTCATATTTTAAAAGAATTGGTCACAGATGCTACAAGGGTAATGAAAGAAATTATTATGAATGAAAATGCAAAATTTCCACCAATGCCTGAGTATATTCGTAATAAAATTAAGCGAATGCCATATAATAGAACTGATAAGGAAAAAGGTTATCTGATGTGTCTTGATTATGAAATCAACAATAATAAAGCTAATCAAGTTATTCCTGTAGATAGCTTTGGACGAGATGGAAATGTCACTATGAGTACCATAATCTTAGAATTAGTAACACCTCCTTGTCAATATGCAGAAGAGTTGGCTTTTTGGGCAAGTACATTATTTAATATTGCAAAAGTGATATTACCAAAAGGTAGAAATCCTCTCTCTATTATGTCTACAGCATTAAATCCAACGGTTAAGGAATATACTGCTGGTTTATCCCATGGTGATCATCATCATATTGGTTCATTTAGAGATGACCGTGAAAAGGTTCAATGTTATGATATGGTAAGAAATTTTTTACCTCATTTGATTGCATTATCAGTTAATTCACCAATGATAAATTTAAAGCCTACTGATACAATTAAATCTAAAGATGTTAATGGAAAACCAAGATATACTGCTCCTAATTGTGTTAGGTCGATTCGTTTACAAAATAATACAACAATGCTTAGTAATAGTGCTGACCCCAAAAAATATTTGCCGTATCTAGCCAATGGGGATCAAGCTGATAAAAATTTTTTATTGAAAACACTTGAAAAAGCATCCATTGAAGATGCAAGATTTCAGGATGTTTATCCCTTTACAAAATATGGTACTGTGGAAATTAGAGTAATGGATGCCCAATTGTCAATTGCTCGTAGAATTGGTCTTGCTTTATTATTAGAGACTATGTTCTATAAAGCTCAAAAACTCTATTCTTCAAAAAAATGGGTACCTAATGTTAATTCTGAAACAATATGTGCAAATAGAAGAATGGCTATTGAAAGAGGTATGATTGGATTGTATAAAGGTGTAAATATGGATCATTCCTCTCTAGCTTCCCAAGGTGATAAATTTTTTGCAGAATGTTATTTTGGTCTTAAAGAAGCCCCGCATCGATTTATGTTCCAAGCAGTTCAAAAAATGTTTCATTATTTAAAAGATGAATTAGTTGAATTGGATTATATCAGTTCTCCTTTTATGAAACCTTTATTACAATCCGTTTTTGGGGATATTTCTTATGCAGAACCTCCTATGACTGAAGCAGAATATCAATTATGTCTATATGATTGGAAATTAAAACAAGGGCAAGATCCAAATGTTGTAGAGACGTTAATCTATTATACTGGTGAATATTCAAAAGATCCAATTCAACAACCATTAACTGGGGAATTAAATCTTCCGAAATATATGAAATAACTCTAAATTAAGTAGATGTAAATATTATGCTTCGAATCAATTATGAAATTAATGGAAAAAAGTATACGAAAGATATTATTGTCATAGATTCTCATTCTCATTTAGGTATTGATGTGGATGGAAGTTCAATGCAAAACCCAATGGCTCCAGGACAAGGAACATTTGATTTTTGGGGAAAAATTGAAAATATGATCCGAACTGATTTTTCATCAGAAAAAATGCAATCCAATTATTCATGTAAAATTGGAAAAAAAATGGTCAAAATAGGATTAGATTTTATACAATTACCTATATTTTCTCAAATTAACCACTTTTTAGAAAAAAGAAATAAGAGTGGAAGATTTAATACTGTATCTGAGAGATTTAAATACCAGAATTTAATAGATCAAGGCATTGTATTTCCTTTTCAAGATACTTTTAGAGAAAAAAAACCTGAAGCGATGTACCGAGCAAGTAATTTAAACATTGCGAGACATACTTCATCCTTTCCTGTCTCAATGAGATTGAATGGATATATTCGTGTTGTTCCTTGGGAAGGAAGGCGTGCTTTGGATGAAATTGATTATTGGGCTAACAGTCAATTCAATATTCGTGGATTAAAACTTCATCCTCGATCTGATGGATGGCTTGATAAAGTAGCAACTCAATCAGTAATTAACGTTATGAAAAAAGCTGCCTATTATAATCTACCAATAATATTTGATACGAGAGGAAAAAAAACTATATTAGATTTAGGAATTTTAATAAAACAAACTCGAGATATTTTGAAAAAAGAATCTCCAGAATTAATCCCTAATTTTAAAGCAATTATTGCACATGCGGCAGCTGGAAATGTGAATGATGATGATGTATATAGTGTAATATCACAACCAAATACATATATGGATATGTCTCTTTGTCAAGGAAAAGCAGTTGAGCAATTCTTTCTAACTTTTAGAATGTGGTGCGAACGAAATCAAATAGAAAGGAAAACTGGTAGAAAATGGTCTGAATTTTGCCTTTATGCATCCGACTATCCTTATTTTCAAGAATTACATGCTAAATCCTTAATTGAAAATATTATCCAGCCCGTCTTTTTTGAAAATGGTGGTACTATTGATGATATTGAAAACATATTAGGTTTAAATCAAATTAAAATATTTCCTGAATATGGAATGCTTAAACCCAAAAAAAATTCTCCAAAAATAAATCAGATTTCGACCTTAATCAAAAATTCAAATGATCCTTCAATACAAAATACTATTTTTTCAACATCTAACTTAAAAAGTTTAATGTTTCAAACTATCGCAAATTTAATTGATGATGATGTAATTGATATAAGAAAACATATTTTTCAATTTTCTGATAATTGGAGCTGTTATGATAATAATGCATTATTTGTGACGAATTCAAAGAAAGATAATCAAAAAATTATTAATTTAGTATTAATGGAAATGATCAAAGGTAATATTGGCCTAATTTCTTCAATAGCTGATGAAAGTGAGTGGAATCCAATGGGATTTAAATTCTTTAACAAAAATGATAATTTAGCTCTAAAGCAGATGTTTAAAAATTCAACATATGTAACAAAATCTGAGGAAGCATCTTCTTTCATAGCAAGATCTTATAGATAATATTGTTAATTTTTAGGAGATATAATATTGCCCACTTTTTATGAACAATTCAAATCTTTAATTACAGGAAAAGCTTCTAAAAAAGGACATGGACTATTTTTTTATCCAGTTATAATATTTTGTATCCTTTTTTTTTCTATTTCATTATTATTATATTCTAATTATTCAATGTTTAAAGAAAGTGTAAGCAGTTTAGGCATCAGAAGTGAAAATCCAAGAGGATATTTAGTTTGGAACTTTGGGATGATTATTTTGGGAATACTCTTATTACCTCATTTTTTTTATTTTTATAATTCTTTCCATCCAATAGCCAATATCACTTCAAAAATTAGTGTGATAATTTCCTCCATTTCATGTGTTGCTCTCATTGGTGTGGGAATATTTCCCGAAAATACTATTTATCCTCACTATACATGTGCAATTATTGCCATTTTTGGTTTTTTTGTTTCTTTTTGTCATAATTTATACATATTAATTAAAAAAAGAAATGAACATGATAATTGGCCAAATCTGAAATGGTTAATTATTATTTATTTTCAGCTAATAATAATAATGGTTTTATTCATTTTTGCTCTAATTTCATTTGCAATTTATCATTTTTATGATGTTCTTTTGTTAAATCTAAATTTACCATTTTTAGAATGGTTGGTGCTTATTTCGGATTTGATCTATTTAATTGGAATCTTTTGCTTGATTCAAGAAGAGAAATAAAAAATTAATGAAAATGCAAATTGAATTTTTCTAAAGTTCTTTTTAGTATAGATCTTATCTCATTGGTTAGATTATAATGCTTTTTTTTTATCTTGGAATATTCAATTAATCCCCATTTCTCTAAATTTTTCAATATATAATGCAAACCACTTTTAGACTTTTGATATGCTAGTTGAATTTCAGAAAATTTCATTTTCTCCTCCAAAATAAGTGGAATATTCTAAAGAACTACCATTAGATGATATTTTCATAAAAAATATATCTTGATTGCCATTTTTTGTTGAATTATATGGATTTACTGTAGGAAAATCAAAAGAATATGTATTACCTAAAATGTATATAGAATTATTGGAATCTTTAGTTAAAGCTAATGGTCTTTCGAAATCGCTGCCCCCTATATATGTTGAGTAGTTCAATGAATTACCGCTAGGATTAATTTTCATTATAAATGTATCTGTATTCCCTGCATAAGTTTGATTAAAGGAACCAATTGTCGTGGGGAAATTTGATGAACTAGTAGTTCCTGCAATATATATGGAATTATCCTCATCAACAATCATCTTCATAGAAGAATCTGTTTGATTTCCTCCTATATATGTGCCAAAAACTAGTGCTTGGCCGTCTGGTGTTAGTTTTGCTAAATATATACAAGAGCCATCTAAATCGTTATTTGAAAAATTATAAGTTGTAGGTAGATTATAAGTTGCAGTATTTAATAGAATATAAATGAATCCTGAATTATCAATATGAATATCCTGAGGTGATTCAATACCTATTCCTCCAAAATACGAAAAATAGTTGATATAAGGTGAATAAATAGATAAATCAATTTCAGAATTTAATTGTGACAAAGGATTATATTGAATCTCCCTATTACTAAATGATTGAGAATTAATACCCTCAAAATTGGAAAAAATCTTAAAGTTTCCAGCAAAGATAAAATTACAGATAAGTATTAATAATAAAGTATTCTTTATTGGCTTTTTGATAATTCTTAGCATTATTTACCATTCTTAATTTTTTTTCAATAATAAATTTTCATCAGATTTAGTATGCCTAATTAGCAAGGGTTAAACATATATTATTGATAAATTTTAAAAAAAAATCTGATAAAAATTCATTTCTTATTGTAATTTAATAGTTTCAATGAAGATATTGTTTTCTTTTCTTCCCTATTATTTTACTGAATGACATTAATATTGTAATCGAAATGAACCATCCGAATTGAAAATCAATAGATTTGCTTTGTTTTGATTTCACTATTATTGTTATTAGTTAACACCAAAACTTAGGATCAAGTGATTGTTCTATCTCTTGATCTAGTAGTCTATTGATACATAAAAATAGGTGTGGAGTGATTTTCGAACAAATTTTTTCCAATTAATAAAAAAAAACCTAACTATCATTCCTTTTTATTACTTCAGGTAGAATATTTGGGAGTTTTAAAGCCAAAGTATAAATAATAATTATGAAAATTAAACTTAAAATCCATTCCCATAATGAAAAAGAAAAAATGCCTGGTCCTGGCCAAGGATATTTTAATATTTCAGAAATTATTTGCGAAAACAACATTCCCACTCCCCCAATTCCCAATAATATGAAATATGGTAAAGTTATGACTTCAGGATATAATTCATTCTTATTTTTTCTATATTTTGAATAATGATCAAAAATAAATAATAGACCAAAATCAATTAATCCAATTAACATACCAAAAATTGCAATTAAGGATATAATGTTGTGGAATTGCCCCAGTGAAAGATCCTCAAAAAAATCTTCTCCATTAGCATCTGGGAATATGGCAATTAGTAATATTCCCAAAGATCCAATTTGAAGTGAGATGAAACCAAATGATGCGAATTTTTTATATATTAATGATACTCTCTCAAAAATGTAGATAATTAACCGAGATATGGATACTGATATAATTATAAAGGCAATGGATAAAAAATACCATCCTTTCTCATTTCTTTCATAATCTCCTAAATAGGATATTGTATGGGTTAATATTGAGTAATTGGCATTACTTGGATAAAGTAAATAGGATATTAATATACATAAAAATGTAAAAAATAACGAAAAGAAACAAAAAAGCTTTAATTCACGATATTGGAAATTTCCTTTAATTATTCGAGATATCCAAGTGTCATTCATTATTGGAGGTATATATATGATTAAATTAAAATGCAGCTGTTTCTAACATTTATTTAGCAGATGAAAGGGATAGTGGTATTGTCATATGATAAAACACCTGGGTCCTATATCGATTGCGAGTATCCAGTGGGAATTACTTTATCTAATGGTATTGGTTCGATAGAATGTAATAAAATATATAGTTTTAACCGTATGCATGGTTCTAATCCAAATTATATATTTTTGAAAGCAAATGGCAACCAAATTTGTTCTTTTTTTTCTGGTTTAGAAAATAATAATTATATTGGTAGTCCAGATCATTGTATTTTTTTAATTCTTGATGATGAAAATCCTAAAATTTGGAGTGAAAAACTGGAACAAATTAGTTTAGAGATTTTACCATTCTTTTTTGAATCAATTTTAGAAGATGTTATTGATAATGTAAATGAATCCTGTATTTCGAATATAGATTTTACTAACTTGTTAAAAGATAAATTTGATTCACTTCAGGAAAATATTGAAGAATTTTCAACTAAAGATACAATCGATATTAGTAACGATCTAAAAGATGATATGTTAAACGAAGGAGTTATACAACAATATAGTATAATGGAGAAGGAGGATATTCTTTCAGTTATTCATAATGATTCTGATGAAAATAATGAAAATTCCTCAAATAGGAAAAAAAATCCATCAGAAGATAGTATCAATAATAATTTAACAGAAAAACTTGAAGAATTGGAAGAGGAAATAAAACTTTTACATGAAGAAAATGATTTATTGCATGATACTATAAATGATATTTCTCAAAAACTTGAAGATTGTAAAAAAAATCAATCAGAATACTCAATTGATGATATAAAATCCTTAGGGGTACAATTAGAATCTGCTAAAAAGAAAGCTGAAGATTATCTAATGGAATTATCAAATAAAAAAGAAATGTATGAAAATAATGAAAAATTGGTTAAAGAATTAACTCACCAATTAATGGTGAAAGGTGAACCTTTAGTAATTGTTAATGATCATACAAATCAAGATGCAGTAAAGGATGAATTAGTTAAAAAATTACATCAGTTTGAAACCAAGCTAAAAGAAAAAAAAGAAGAAGCAATCCAAATTAAAAAACAGCATTTAGTTATATTAAAAGAAAATACCTACTTAAGAAAATTATTGGAATTGGATTAGTCAATTGAACAAAATAATTATTATTTTTTAAGAAAATCTATATGGGAGTTAATTATTTTCCTTAAATCTGAATTTGTTATTGATTTTTCATCTAATTCCAATTTTAATTTAAGATCACTTTTTTTTTCATCAGGTAAATTCGAAATTTTGTTCATTTCATTGATTATTTTTTCTGATTGTGATGGTTTTGATGATTTTTTCAACTGTACAAAATTAAAAATGAAAATTGGTAAATAGATTAAAGCTGGAGCCAACCATTTATTTGAATACATAATTAATAATTGAATTAGAATTATTTCAAAAATATGAAAAATCGTACCTCCTCCAATTATTTGGCTTTTTATATATTTAGGCTTTTTAATCATTGTTGAGAGGTCATTTTTATTTGCATGTTTCCATTTTTCATGATTAAGGGGAAAAATAAATCCAAATATAGCCCAAGTTGGTGCTAAACTAATAAAATAATATTTATATATTCCCACTGTTCCAAATAATATTGATGCAAATGAACATAAAGATGCGGCAAACCACATATACCAATAATATTCTTTATCTGTCGTATATCGTTTATTTTTCACAACCATCCAGTAATATAGTACAATCAGAATGATGAATAAATAAAAGAAAAGTCTAAAATGGAATAATAGGGAAAAGAGTGTTGTTAATTCAGTAGATAATTTCACTTTAAATCCTAACCAAGCAAAAGCAACATCTATCATAGCCCTTTTATTGGGTTTATATACTAAGATATCTTGAATTTTAGATAAATCTGGGAAATAGCCAAGAAATGTGAAATTTGTTGTCACTGGAACGATGTCTTTGAAAATTATGGCAATATTTTCAGTATTTGGCATTCCACTTAAAGATCCAAATATTAGCTGGAGATATTCATTTGAATTTGTAAAAATAAATGGATAAGAAAAACAAATAAAAACTAAAATTGGGATAGAAGAGTAATAAAAGAGATCTGCCCATGAAATTGATTTAAAATACTCTATAAATGTCCACTTATGTTTATAATCACGAATTTCTTTTTGTTTTGATTTATATACGATCCCCAATACAAAAATCGGGATATATAGCATAGCTATTTGCTTTATCGTTGTAGCAAATCCAATCCAAAACATTCCCCATCCAAATTTTTCTTTACTTATCATTAACATACTTAAAACAATAAAAGTTGTAACTATCCCAGAATTTTGCCATATAAAATCAGAATAGTAAAGATTAATAGGTGCAAGTAAAGAAAGTGCCATAATTATCTTTGCAGATCTTCCATTTGCACCAAATTTTTTTGCTAAATGAAATAAAAAATACCCTGTCAAACAATTACATATGAACATTACAATAGCAGCAGAAAATACTGTCCAATTAGAAAAAATATTAATAATGTAATAGAATGTAGGAGGGTATAAATATCTCCCGTTAAATGCCTCAGAATATAATGGTTCGCCCGTCAACCAGTTATTTCTAAATAAAACATAATCTCCATTTGTTCCATAATCACATAAACCTTCAAGATTCCACCAAACTTTTGTCATACTCGTAAAAATTGAGCCTGTTGTCCTATTAAGGTTATTATTAAACATGTATACTCCATATGCAAAAAAACATAATTTTATCAAGATGCATATAATCAAAATCCAAATCATATGATTTGGGAACAATTTTTGAAACACATTCCTCTTTTTTGGAATATCTAACGTAAATGCATTATAAAAATCATAAGGAGTAAGAGTTTCTGAAAAATTTTCTCCTTTTATAGATAAAAAAAATGTTTTTCTTGTTTTATTCAAAATGATCTCTTCTATTAATTCTAATTTTATTTGAATATATTTTTGCTAGTAAAAAAAACCTTTTGGGTATTGTTTAATATTACTCTTTTGTTATTAAAAATAGAGCAATTATTTCGATAATTATACCTATAAATAAATAGTTAGACAATTGATCTCCACCATTAATTAAGTAGGCTAAAAGAGTTGCAAATATTGGTTTCAAGTAGAAAATATTAATACCCTTAGATGCATCTACCATCTTTAATCCTTTAAAGAATAAAATATATCCTATACCTGCTGTCACAACTCCCAAATAAATAATTCCAAGCCATGCTTTAACTGATAATCGTTGTAAAGTCATCATTTCTTGTGGAATAAATAATAATGGAAGATAACAGAGAGCAGCACAAAGAAATGTTATTGAATTGAATTCTATGTTTCCTATTATAATTAAATCATCTATTTGCATTACCTCATTAATTTCATCAGGTGATTTCACATTTTTCCTTTTTTTAAATAGATTTGGATTATTAATTATCTCTTTTCCAATCAATATATCTACGCACCATAAAATCATTCCTAAGAATACTAAAATATTGCCTAATAAATAATCACTATTGGTAAAATCATGAAAATTTAATTCAGATATTATTACAAAGACTCCAAAAAAACCTAAAACAATACCAATAATTTTAGTTGCATTTTTTGTCTCCCCCTTTTTGAACATAATAAAAAAGGCAATAATTATTGGATTGGAACTAAAAATTGTTGCTGCTAAGGAAGAAGTTGTCAAAGTGGTTCCATAAGTAAATAAAAGCATGCCTATAACCAATCCTAAAATAGATGCGGGAATATAATATTTTGGAGCAGCTTTCACAAATAGCTTAAGAGATTTATTTTTTCCCAAGATAAGTGAATAGAAAAGAAGGACTAATCCCCCAATTAAGAATCTGAGAAAATTAATGGTGATTGGGGAACTTTCTTCATGGATTTCTGAAATTGTTAATTCAATAGTACTCCAAGTAAAAATTCCCAATACTAAATAAAAATATCCTAATTTGGAATTTTTACTCATACAAAAAGAAGAGCTTAAAAATTATTATATTTTCTCATAATATATATAGCAGGAGCGAAATAATTTGGAAATAGAAGGATTAAATGATCATACAATTGAATGTTACTTTAAAGCAGGAAAGGCAGTTGCCCATGCTTTATCTTTAGCTCATAAAATTACACGACCTGGCACCAATATAAAAGATCTGGCGAATTTACTTGAAAAGGATGTTTTAGATCAAGGTGCAGAAGGATGGGGATTTCCCGCAAACCTTAGTTTAGATACTTATGCAGCTCATTATTCTCCAATCATTGAAGATACATTAGTTTTGCCTTCAAAAGGACTGCTAAAAATTGATTTGGGTGCGCATGTTGATGGATATATTGCTGATGCTGCGATAACGGTCAACCTTGGGGAAGATGAAGGCCTTTACTCAAATTTGTGCCAAGCTGTGGCTGATGCACTATATGCTGCTATAGGTTATGCTAAACCTGGAGTAAATGTAAAAAACATAGGAGCAATAATTCAAACTGAAATTCAAAAATATAAGGATATAATTCCAATTGCTAATTTAGGTGGTCATCGAGTTAGTCAATGGAATTTACATGGTTCTCCCTTCATACCTAATGTATCTAATACATCGGATAATTATCTGCTTAAAGAAGGAGATCAAATAGCCATTGAACCTTTTGCTACAAATGGATATGGTGCAGTAAAAAATGGAAAAGAAATCACGATTTTTGAAATAAAAAATATCCAAAAGAAGAAAAATTTACCTCAGATTGAGAGATTAAGACTTCAAAAATTCAAACAGAAGTTTAAAAATCTTCCATTTTCCCCACGTTGGATTGATTTTATACCTAAGGATCAGATAAATAATCTTCTATTAAAATATTATAGACAAGGAATCATGTTTGGATACCATGTATTTGAAGAACGTGGTGGTGGGCTCGTTTCGCAACAAGAACACACTCTCATCATAACCAAAGAAGGGGCGATTCCAACTACTTGGTGGGAAGATTTCGATTATAAGACTCTTTGGAAATGATTCTCCTAAAATTAATAAAGTGTTTAATAATGAAAGTTGTAATATTAGCTGCTGGATTAGGTTCACGCATGGAATCATATAGGAAAGATTTACCAAAATGTATCATTCCTCTGAATGATAATAATGACACTACTTTATCGATTTTGATATCTTCTCTTAAATCAAGTAACATAACCGATATTCTCATTATTGGGGGATATAAATTTCAAAAATTAAAAAATTATATTCAAACCCAATTTAATTCTCAAATTCATTCAAAAAATCTTAATATAAAGCTAATTGATTCGCGACCACTGAATAAAAAAGGATCTTTATTTTCTCTACTGAGTGGGATGAAATTTTTTGAAAAGGAAGATATGATTACTGTTCTACCAGCAGATACGATTTTTCATCCAAATTTAATTAAAGGTATACTAAAATTGCTAATACCTCATGTTGATCCCCAATATAATCATATTTTTTATTCAAAATTTAAAAATTTTCCAGTATATGGTAGATCAACCTTAATATATAAAACAGTTAATTCAGTAGAATATGTTAAATCAATTTTTCAAATTCCAAAAAATTCTCTAAAAATTTCTGATGATCTAGATTTTTTTGATATAATGATTCCTATTTTAGTAATTTCAAATAAATCCTATGCAATCCTAAATGATTTTTCAAAAAATGGACAATTTTCCCTAGTTTCAGCAATAAACATTATAATGAAAGAAAATGATTCTTTTTTAGGTCATAAAATCCTATCTAGGTTTTGTATTTTTAAAGATTTAGATTATGCTGCTGATTTACCTATAATAAATAAACGAATATTAACAAAATTATGAAATTTTAAATACACATTATCAGGAAAATATCATGGAAATTGTAAATAATGGAATATGTATGCAGGAAAAAAAACTAAATGATAAATGCGCTGAATGTGGTAATAATTTGTTTTTAGGGGTATATAAATACCAATCGAAAAAATTTAAACATATAATTAGATGTAAAACTTGCTGTAGCGCTTCTCGAATTAAGTAATTATAAATCTTTTATACAACGTTCATTTGAAACACATTAAAATTTGCAATTGGAATTGAACCTTTTGAAAATCCTGTAAGAGCAGGTTTATTTTTACTCCATATTGTTGCTCCGATATGTCGTTTAATTCCTCTTAGTTGGAGTTTTTTGTGTATAATTGAATAAAGCCAAGGCATGAAACTTGCATTTCGATATTCCTTAGCAATGATTATTGTATCTATATCTGCACTTTCGATCTCCTTACCTTGCCATAAATCAAAAATATTTGGGATTTCTAAAATTAATCCAGCTAATTTTCCATTTTTTATATCAAATGCAAGTAATAAAAAATCTTCTCCTCTTTCAATTGAAGATAAGAGTGAAATTACTTGGTGGATTTTATCTTCAGTTGATGTATCAGGTAAAAATGATGAAAAATTTGTCTTTAACAAATCCTTAATTTGTTTTAAAATTTTTTTATTTTCTAATAATTCAAATATTGGGAATGTAATTATTTCAATGCCTTCAAATGGACATAATCCAGGATCCCATTCTGTAACTTTTAAAGAAATATATTCTGTTTCTAATTTAAATCCTGTTGTCTTTATCCATGAAGAAAGTTTTTTTGAATTTTCAGAGGAATTAATTAAAGGATATTTATCCTTATCCCAAATTTTTGTACCCCATCCTCCGTAAAGAGATGGTAAATTAATGGGGCCTCGTATGGTTGAATAACCTCTTTTTTTTACTATAGACTCCAGCTTTTTTAATAAAATGTGACATATTTTTTCATTATCAGCTTGAAGCCAACCAAAAATAGGCACTTTTTTTCCATAGCTAAGGTGATGAGGATTCAATTCATAATAAACACAACCAATAACAGAATTAACCGCATCCTTTTTTTTTACTAATAAAATTGTACCTTGATTTTTTTTACGATGTTGATCAAAAATTTGGTTGAATTTTACTTTAAACCAAATTGGTCGGTTTAGATAATTTATAAATTGAGTATGATCTGATTCGTAGTCAATTAGTTCAAACATATTAAATAAATGTTTGAGTATTTAAAAAACCAAAAAAAAGGCAGTATACAAATATTAGTTATGGGGAGGGTGTTTAAATGAAGTAATTAATCAAGAATTAAATAAATTAGTTAGATGGGACCGTTAGATTAGTTCAATTGCAAATTAATTTTGTGATTTAATCGTACTGGCGGTGTTAGTATTACTCTTTGGATTATTTACAGAAGATGCGAATGGAAGAAATCTAAAATTACCAGCGTTGTTAATATTTATTCCAATCTTTATTCTGCAAATACTCATCATAAAATATAATTCAATTCTGGATAAAAAGCAAAGAGCTTTGGCCTTTGCGAAGCGAAAATCGAAAAAATATTTATAAAATTTGTGGTAAAATTTTTTTTAATCTTCAAAAGATGGATTTAATTATTGAAAAATAAAGAAATTTATTCTCAATTGATTAATTGAATAAAATAACATAATGCTTGTGATTTAACGGATTTTTGGAATATAAATATGTATATATGATAATTCTATTCTATTATTTATAACAAAACTATCCACTTCTATCTTATTGCTATTTTTGTCCAATTAATTATTTATTTTATAATAGAATCAATTATATTTCGAATTTTCTGATTGAATTCTCATAAAAAAACTCATGAAATGAAATTTTCGGCTTTTTCAAAATATAGGATCAATATATATTTAAGTTTTTTTTTTATTTACATTTATGAGATGAGAAAATGCAAACAATAGCAGAAATCACCCAAAAACTTGAAAATTTAAATTATTGTCCAACCTGTACAATGAAAATCACAAACATTAATCCTCGAGAAAAAGAACAATGTAATCATTGTACTTGGCTGTCATCACAACTTTCTAATCAAAAACAAAGAATTTTGCTTGAAATTCCGGAGGATATGGAGACTGTTGAACAATTACGTCAATATTTACAGAATAAAGTTTCATTATCATTGAAAGAGCAAATAGTGATAAAGAAAGATATTGCTCAAGAACTTGGATTAAATACAATTGGGTATATTGGTGTGAGTGGGGGAACAGATAGCACTTTTACAGTATATCTGCTTTATTTGATGTTTGGAAATTGTTTTTCGCATTTTCATTTTTCAAATGGCTTAGAAGTTCCATTGGCTAAAGAAAATATGCAAATTGCAGCTAATTTCTGTGAAACTGAGATTACAGAATATAAGATTGAAGAGACTTTAATCGAAAAATGCTTTAAGGCCTGTGGGACAGCGTTAGGTGATCCTTGTGCTTCATGTAATACCTTGGGTTATATGACATTTGCTAAAATATTAACAAATTATTATACAAAATCCCTTGAAATTGCTCAGAAACTGGAAAAAAAGAATATATTGGTTTCCGAAACTGCAAAAAAGGGCTTAAATCCAATATACATAGGGGCTTGGAATGAAATTTCGGATTCTCAACGAGGTATCTATTCTCTCAATGTCAAAAAAGTACTTGAAATCTTAAAAAAGAAAGAATTTTTTCCAGACATTGAAGCCCATTTTGAGAATAAAATAATAGAGCGATTTTCCCAAACAATAGATACTCGAGTCAACTCAAATCAAACAATCGGGGAAAAATTTAATATCTGGCAATATTTTGATATTTCCTTTGAAGATATGTTACGTTTTTCTGAAATTTGTGGATGGAAGCGTCCAAAAAACACAGAAAAATCTTTTAAAGCCATGCATTATGATTGTCATTTTGAAATTCCTTCTGAATATATCATTTCCAAGCTAGATGGAAGGACCCAACATGATTTCAAACGAGCTTATGATGTGATGACCAAGGCAATAACATTGAAAGATGCATTGATCATGATTGAAAATCATAAAGAGATGGAAAAACCCTTGAGTTCAGATATCGGACTTCAAAAATTACATATAGAACCGACAGATCTTGATCAATTTGGAGAAAAACGAAAAGAATTTGCAGAAACTTTCTGGGCTTAACAAAAAAACGATTTTTTTTCATGTACTTCAAAAGTGATCTAGGTTTTCGAAAAGTTCAAAACTAGAGCATTCTTTTTTTATTTATGGTTGTTTTTCCCCCTACTACGCATATTAATACAAGATATCCTTCTTTTCTTAACAGAACATGCCCATTTTGTAATAGTCGGGTTAGATTTACTTATCCTGGTCGAAAACGTAACATTGTTGATTTTCAAGGATCTTATACAGAAACTCGATATTTTTACTGTTGTACCAATAAATCGTGCTTTAATCATTCCCATCCATTCAATCCATCACCTTCATACACTTTACCTAATAAAAAATATTCATCATCTGTTTGGAAATGGATTGGTCGTGAATGCAGATCCTATAATATGAATGCTTCTAAAATATATAAGCGTATTCAAGAAGAATATGGGATTAATATTACTGAAAATACTATTAGGAATATATGTGATGAAATTGATTCTTATTTGGTGTATAAAATTGATGAAGAAACTAAAAAACAAGTTCAAGTTCAAGGAAAAATTTTGATTTCCCTTGATGGACAAAAACCTGAAGATGGAGAAGATGCTTTATGGTTATTCGTGGATTTAATCAGCAATCGGGTATTCAAAGTTGAATTATTGGCGTCTGCAGACCATATGACTTTAAAAAAGTGCATTGAAGATATTGAAAAAGAATATGAAGTAGAAATTATTGGATTTCTTTCTGATAAACAAGGTTCAATTGTAAAAATGTGCAAAAGTTATTACCCTGACGTGCCTCATCAATATTGTCAATTTCATTTTTTGCAAAATCTTTGGAATTATATCGAAGCAAAAGATAGTTCACTTCAGAAACAACTTAGTACTATGATTAACCATCTTAGAATAACCACTATTTCAGTAAAAGTTAATATAATTCTTCCTAATGTTGGAATTGTTAATTTTCGAGAATATTTTCGATCTATAGAAAGTGATTTAAGGAAATTAATTAAAAATCGGAATAAAAAGTTTGAAAAACTACGAGGAACAAGATCTTATGAACGAATAAAGAATTATTGCATCGAACTAAGCGATGTATGTGGACAACAAGATCCAAACCATCGTGTTACTAAAATATTAAAGAATACCGCAAGCAAACTTGAAAATAGTTTAATGGAACAATCTTCATCATACACTGCTTGTATCGAACTAGTTGCAAATTTTAAACAGATTCGAGATAAATTGAATAACATTTTTGACAATTCACAGAAGCATACTGCTGCACTTTCAATTATATTCGAAAACATATGGGAAAACATTCGATTGAATCGTCAACCATTCACTTCATTACGAGCAAAACTCCCTCAAAAAAATATGTCCCTTATCACCATAAAAGAACAATGGTACCGGCTTTTTAAATCATATCTCCCTGGATTATTTCGTTATTATGAATTTCCTGTAGTAGAACGTACAAATGCAAAAATGGAACAACAATTTGGGCAAGAAAAACAAAAATTTATTCAACGAAGTGGTAAACCGAATGTTTCACGACAAATTCGAATGCGAGGTGCATCAGAATTGAAAATTCAATATGCTAAATCTAATGAAATAAAGGAATACCTAAATAGCTTAGAAGGTTCATATTCCATAAATAGAGGATAATAGGAAGGTAAAATCCGAGATCAACGATCATTTTCTACTTCGAAAAATTACCAAAACACTAACATTTGTATTCCGTCAAAAAAAAAGCTAAATCATAAAAGATAGAGAATCAAGAGAATCTTTTAATATCTTACAATATTCTTCGTTATTTGTTAATTTTGAATCTAAAATCTTTTTTATTTTTATTCCATCATTTGTTAATTTTAATGCTGGAATCTCTATTTCAGGAGATTTCCAATAGAAATAGACTGAATCTTCAAAATATTTCGAATTTTCATGCACCTGAATCCAAGCAGGTACATATCCACATATTTTAAAATTATTTTGAAGTAATAATTCTGTCATCATTACATCTGATGCTTTAATATTTAGTTCTACATATTCAATTTTATTCATAATAATATATTTTTTAAGTAATATTAGAAATGCCATCATCATTTCAGAGTTAATTGCATGAAATGTTAGCTTTTCAATATTTTTTGCTTCAGTTGTATGCAACCCATGAAGATAATTCCCCATTTTTTTATCGAGAAACGTGAATTTTTTATAGCCATATGTGTCTTCATTAATATTGATCTCAATTTCTTCAATATAATTGACCACTTTTTTAAAATCAATTTTAATTTTTGAACTCGAAATAAATCTTGGGATATACTTAATTTGATGTATATTGCTAATATGTAGATATAAATCATAAATTGAGATATGTAATTTAGCAGGTTTTATATGATTCGTTTTAAATGAATTATTTGAGTATCCTACAAATAACACATCTGATTCTTTTTTATTTAAGAAATAATCTTTTCCCATAAAAATCGCATGTTCATGTAATCCAAGCATTTTCGCTAATTTTTGAGCTTTAATATGAGCAGTTCGTGTTTCACAATATATTTTATCCACTATGTTGGTATTTTTATTAAGATATTGCCATATAAAGTCACAAATTAATTTTCTTGCACTTATTTTTCCTTGGGCTTTTGGTGTAATATTTAATCCTCGAATGTATGCCGATTTATGAATCTTATCAATCTTTAATGCAACAGATCCAACTATATTTGATATTGTTTCATTTGAACACTGTGAACTTTGATCCCGATATATTCCCCAATAAAATGATGAATCGCTGAAAGATTTCATAACATATTGAGGATCAAGCATTTCTTTATATGGGTATCCATCTTGATAATTTTGTTCACATAAATTTATAATGCCTAAAGCATCATTCAAATTGTTAGGTTTTTCTATGGTATATGAAAATATATTTTTTTTTGTTTTGTTTTCATATCTATCATTTTTTTGAGTTTTACTTAGTCGATAATTTGAATAAAACTCATCAATATTTTTAATATATTCAGAAAAATTTGATTTATGAATATCTAAATAAGCAAAATTATTCATAACCATAAAATTAAAACACTATATTTATGGGTTTATGCTCAGTGAACTAATAATAAAAAATATGGTTTTTTTTTTATTTTT
>CAYPTZ010000007.1:0-21393 GCA_964413395.1 uncultured archaeon
ATGATTTAAATGAATACTTATACAAATTTGAGGAAGATATATCAAAATTAAGGAAAAATGAAATAGACAAAGAACAAAAAGCTTTAAAACCAGGAATTGATAAAGTTATAAATTATATAAGGCAAGATCCAGATTTCTATAAATTAATTTGTCCAATATGCAATTCAAAAATTTTTTGTATAGATCATCAGATTTACTCAATTGGTACTCAATCTAAGCAATTAATTTTTTTTAAATCTCTCCCAAAGTTTTATCAAAATCATAAAGAAGGAGAAGAAAACGTAAAAACTTTAAGATTAGATTTTAAAATTCATATAGAAAAGGGAAAAAGATATGATTTTTCTGGTCAATTAGCATTATTACTCCAAAAAGATGAGATCGAATATATTGGTAGAGATATTATTCGAGAAGTAGATTACAATGAACCTGAAAGTTTAGATATTCTAGAAGATGAAACTGATCCATTAGGTCGAATATCAAATAAACAATTATCAATTAATCTAATAGAAGATAAGATAATATTGACAGCAATGAAATTTGATGAAAGACGGGTAGGAACTTATCTCAATGACATGAATTATGATATCAGAATTAAAAATCCAGAAGGAATTGAAATTAAAAAGGGTGATAAAATCATTATCCCTCTAATAAATGAAATAGGAAATCCAAATTTTATAGAAATAATCGTATTATAAAAGAAATTATATTGTGAATATTAATGGAGAAAAAAAATTATAGCTTCTATTGTTGTTCAGATTGTTTACATGTTTATTTTAATCTTCCAGATAATGATACTTGTGTGATATGTCATAATGAGATTTTAAAAGAAGATATTCTCTCAGAATTAGATATTATTTCATGCGAAACTTGCCATAGTTTATATACAGTCCAAAATATCGATGATTTGATTCCTAACAATATAGAAAATCCCAATTTCTTATGTTCATGTAAGCACCATTGTCCTACAAATTCGGTTTTGAGTATAGGAATACAAGAAGCTTATGTTGGAAATATAGTTCATACAGACATTTTTAAATGTTCAAATTGTGGGTCTATTTCTTATAGAAATATGGAAAATGGTCAAAAATCATGTACAGAATGTAATTCACGATTTGTTCAGCCATTACATATTGATTTTAAAACACAAAAAACTTTTTTCAAATGTGCAAATCCTGAACATAAAATTAGATTAAAAATTCGAGATCTTATTATCAATAATAACCAATTAATTGAGAATGAGATAATTAAAATTAAAATTCAAGAAGAACATCTACAAAATCAATATAATATAAAACGAAAAGAAATTGAACAAAAATATATCAATAAAGGTTTAATAGATAAAATCAAAGACATTCCAAAAAAGCAACCATTATTCTTAGATGAAGTTATTGCTTTAAATAATAAAACCAAAAAAGAAAGATTAGCCCTATATTCTTATTTAAACCCAATAGGATTACGATGTACTGTATATCAAACAAAAAAAAATGAAAATACATTGAATTTTGTAAATACACACGCAGGATGTGGAGCAATTGCACATATGAGGATTAGAAAAATTGTAATTGCACCCGATGGAACAATAATAGATAGAGAACCAGAAAAAAAGAAATCTACAGAAAGTTCAAGTAATCAAATAGATAACATAAATACTTCAGATAAATGGATTCCCTCAGTTGAACTAAAGAAAATTAAAGAGAGTAATTTATCAATATTAACAAAAAAATTGAGAAATAATGAGAATGAAGAAACAATGATTCAAGATCCTTTAAAAAACACGGATTTTAATTCATTACCTAGTATAAATCAAGATCAAATGTATTTATTAATTGAATTACATACTGTTGGTAGAAATTCAGAATTATCACAATTGATTAATACAGGAGTGATACCTTTAGTATTGCCTGAAGAAAACTCCATATTCAAAATAGGAAGGAATAATTTTCTGAGAGCATATTGGAAAAATATTGCATTATTTGAAGAAAATCAAAAAATCTTTGATAATATCTCCCCAAATACGGAAAATTCATGTCAATTTGGTCTAAAAATGGTTGATAATAATTTATATTTTGTTCCAGGAATAAATTCTATTTCAAAATCTCAATATTTAACTAAAGATGGAAATTTGGAAGATATTAGTAAACCCATTTTAATAAATAGCATAACCTCATTAATTTTAAAGGCCAATACTATTGCAAACATGCATAGTGTTCCAAAAAAATATCATTATCAATTCATTATTTCGATTCAAAGAGGAGAATAAATAAATATGTCAAACGATACAAATAATCAAATAATAATATGTCGTGAATGTCATACTATCTATAAGAAGAAATCTCAGAAATTTTGTGGCAATGATTGTCAAAATAAGCCTCCTTTTTTCATCAATGGAAAAAAAAATCTTCAAATTGAACCAAGAGTAATAATATTAGAAAAAAATGAAAATAATACAATTAGATGGATATGTGTTAATTGTAAAAAGGAATATTCAGATGAAGATTTAAAGAATATCGACAATCTTTGTAATTGTGGAGTAAAAAATGATTTCTTTCCTTTTACATTTAAAGAATGCGCTACAATAGAATGTAAAAATGAAGGAAATAACCATATTTTACCTTTAGAAGCAAAGAATTGTGAATTATGTGGTAAAAATAATTTTATATTGAATAAAAATAAAAATTCAGCAGAATTTATTAATCAAAAGAAGAAGAAAGAAGTGAAAAAACAAGTTAAGTGGGTCTTAGAGGATTATCACTTTAAAGATTTAGAAAAAAAAGAAAAAAAGAAAAATGCGATATCTGTAAGTTTTACATTATTAAATAATAATATGCAATGTATTCTATTCGCTGAAGGAAGAAGTATTTCATCCTATGATATTATAAGAGAAGCAAAAGGATATTTTCCAGATATAATGTATAAAAAATTTATTGAAAAATATAGTATTAATGCTGAAATCTTTAAAATATTGTATAAATCAGAAAACGAGCAATTTTTTCTTAAATCTATAATGGATTTAGATGAATTTGAGTTGGATACACAATTTAAACCGATTAGATCAGCAATATCCCATAAATCCGATAATGAATTTGTTTTAACTGAAGGGAAATTATTAGAATTAAGAAGTAACTATTTTAGAATACATATTTGGGTTTACTGAATATCATATATTGAAAAAAGGGTGAATAAATGTCAAATAAAGGATTATTAAAAGATGGAGAAAAATTACAAATTAATAAAAATAGATATACAATCATTTCACAAATTGGAGATGGTGGATTTGGTGAAGTATATAAAGCAAAAAGTTTAAAATCTGGCACACAAGTAGCAATAAAATTGTTTAAATCAGCAGCTTTTACTAGTCCTGCGGAAGCTAGGATGTATTGGGAAAGAGAACGAGATATTACAGAGTCAACTATTGGATATTCAGGGAGACATATGGAATATATTGATGCTTTTGAAGATAAAAGCGATAGAAGCTATCCTAAATTTTATATTATTCTTGGATTTATTGACAATGCTACAACATTAAAAAGCTGGTTTAATGATAATTTAAGATCTGCTAATCCTTTGAACGTTGATGACATGATAAAAAAGATTTTTCTACCCATCTGTGATTTTATGTTTTATGCTCAAAAAAATGGTGCAATACATCGGGATTTTACATTTAATAATATAATGATTATTCAGGAAAATAATGAACCAATACCAATTGTAATAGATTGGGGTGGAGGAAGAAAATTTGATCCATCAAAATTATTGGATGAACCACCTTCAATTGATGATATGGAAGGTTCGGGAACTGTGATTATCACTCCAGGATTTTTTGCTCCTGAAATAATTATGCAAAAACCCCCCCTCCCTCAGACTGATATATACATGTTTGGAGCAGTTTTATTTTATGCATTAACAAATGGATATACTCGAGTAAAACCTACTATTACTTCAGATTATATATTACACCCTCAAGATTATAATATGAATGTTTCTGATACCCTAAATGATATTGTTGAAAAGGCAACTCAATATGAACCCCGAGATAGATTTCGTACATTTAAAGATGTTAAAGATGCCCTTCAACAACATCTTGATGGTAATGTAAGTGGATTAAATCAACTACCTTCAATTGAAACAGGAAATTCATTTGTATTGCGAATTAATAACAATAATGCATTAATACAACTTAATCCATTGAAAATGGCATTAGAAGATGGGAAAAATATGCGGATAGGAAGAGAACTTATGATTGAATCTGCAGCTTGGAAAGAAGCATATAAAGGAGTATTTAGGGGAATAACAAGATGTAAATCAAATGGAATAGATAGACCTCGAGAACAATTCTTTATAGGTTATAGCAAAGCTAAGAATATATTTTATATTCATGAAGGCAGAAATTCAAATCCTACAATGATGAATGGAAATCAACTTCCTCAAGATGAATGGATTCCAATACAAATGAATAATGAAATTTCCGTAAAAAGCACAACAGTAACCGGAATTTTTGAACTTATATCAGTGTTAGACTTACAAAAATAAGGTAATCAAGATGGAACAAAAAAAATATGGGATAATATGCGATGTTGGAGGTAAAGGGAAAGGAAATCAAGATAGTGCCTTTTTTACAAGTTTCGATTTAATTATTGCACCTGCGTCTTTAGATTCCACACAATTCTCATATAAGGGATTATTAGGAATAATATGTGATGGAGTATCGGCATCTTCTCATGGTGAAAAAGGCTCAACTTTTATAATTAGAAATCTATCCTCGAAAATAATGAATTATCTTTATAATGAGAATTTAAATTTAGCAAATATTGCAAAAGAAATCTCAAATTTAATTTCAAAATCAAATATGGAATTGATTTCAAAGTATAAGGATGAAATCGAAAAAGGGAAAGTCCCAAAAACAACTATAGTAGGATTTTTAATTTTAGGTCAATGGGCATGGATATTTAATATTGGCGATAGTCCATCTTATGTTATAAAAGATAACGATATCATTCAAACTTCAATAGATGATGTGGGAACAGGAGCATCACATGAAATTACACAAGCTTTAGGTCAAGTACCTATAGACACTCATATTAATGTATATAATTGGGCTTTTGAAAATAACAAATCAGTTGAAAAGGAAGTATTTGAGGAATGTTATTATATATTAATTTGTTCTGATGGGTTATCAGATAAAGTTTCTATGGAAGAAATCAAATACACTTTAATTGACCAATCTGAAAAAAAAACAGTTCAGGAAAAAATTCAATTACTTTATGATGTTACTATGAAAAGAGGAATTGATGATAATGTCAGTATCATTGCAGTAAATTTGGCAGAATATTTCAAATCATTATCATCTATTCAATTAATTAAATTATCACTTCCAAATTAGTGAAATAGAATATGAATGAAAATCAAAATAATAATGAAAATTTATCTCTTGACAATACAAAATCAAAAGATTTTGAAATAAAGGATAAAAATAATAATGAAGAGAAAATGCCCGATAAAGAAATATTCTCAATCTGGAAATCCTTTCCAATTGAAAACTCAGATATTTTCCAAAGAATTCCAGATAATCTAATTGAAAACATCACTAAAAATACAAAAAATATTTCACTCATTATACCTAATTTATTTGAAAAATTATTGAAAAAGTGTTTGGATAATTTTGATTTCATATCCAATGAAATATCCTTTGATGAATATCTCGAATTTTATAAAGCAATCAATATATCAAAAATTAAATTAGAAAAGAAAATAATCCACGATGATGCAAAAAATATAGCCTATTTTGTTGGGGATACACATGGCGCGATTCATGAATCATATATATTAATAGATTTTTTTTATAATCTCATACAAAAAAAACCAAATACAAAAATCATATTTATTGGAGATTATGTTGATAGAAATCCTTATGATTTGGAAAATTTAACTCTAATTACTGCTTTTCATATTCTTTTTCCTAATAATGTGGTATTATTAAGAGGTAATCATGAAGATCGTTTAATTAACCAACATTATGGTTTTATGGATAATCTTCTTAGATCTTTTTTTGATAAAGGAGAACTCCTATACAAAGAAATTATCAAATTTTTTACTCGTTTACCTATAGCACATATTTGTCAAATTTATTCTGAAGAAGGAGGAAGTGCAAGAGTTTTATCAGTTCATGGAGGCATTCCAGTTGACGAAAGGAATTTTTTAGATCCGGTAATTTTAGAAAATATTGAAGAACAGTTAATATGTGAAGTTGAAGAGAGTAAAGATATGGATCCATTAACCACATCGATGTTATGGTCCGACCCCAATGAAATGATTCAAGGAATATCTACAGGCGACCATTTACAAGGAAGAATTCAATTTGGATTGAATGTATTTAATGTGTTTATGAATGCAAATAAATTGGATTTAGTGGTTAGAGGCCATCAAAAATGGTCTGAAGGTTATAAAATATTCTTCAATGGAAGACTCTATAGCATTTTTAGTACAGCTACTTATGATGGGAAGATTAAATTTAGCCCAAAAATTCTGAAACTTGAATATGGGAAAACACCAAGTCTAATCCCTATTAATTCTGAAAATTTATTTGAAGAATTGGAGAATTAATTGAAATGAAGAAAAAGAATACCAAATTAATGAAGTTTAAAGATGAATTTCATGAAGAAAATGAATATAATGAAAAAACAAAAAAGATTGGAAAGGAATCTTACGATTCTTTAAAACCTACTTTTATTAAAATTGTCGAAACACAAACTCAGATGATATTAGATGGGAAAACTCAAAAAATTGGAGAAAGCACAGAATCTACAATTGTTGAAGATTATTGGAACTATTATAATCATTTCTCTCCTGAAAATATGCCATTAATAAATCAATATTTCGGAAATAATTCTGCAGAATTAAAAATGACTATTTTAATTAGAGTTTTCCAAAACCATTATCTTGAAAGGGTGTATCCATTATCTTTTCCTGTTCCAATTATTCAAAAATCATTTAGAACACCAAAAGAAGAAGAAAAAATTCCTTCAAAATTCTTTTTTATTGGAGATACTCATGGCTCCTTTATTGATACGATAAAATTGATCCCATTCCTTGTCAAAGAGATTGAAAAAGGCATTCTACATGATTATGAAGTGAAAATTGTTTTTATTGGAGATTTCATCGATAGAGGAGAATTGGATATACATAATTTACTTTATTTGATGACTTTCAATCTTAGATATCCAAATAATGTCATATTATTGCGGGGAAATCATGAAGAAATTTCAATTTGTGCACATTATGGTTTTGGTAAAAAAATTATCGAAAATTTTTCTCAAATGTTATTTGCTTCATTTTGTAATTTATTTAAAGATCTTCCTTTGATTACGATTTTTCATTGTGATGAAGGTAGTGTTATGTGTCTTCACGGAGGAATTCCCATTAAAGTAGATGATTTAACAGGAGAATATAGTATACCTCAACTTAATACATATCAATTTGACAATAGGAAAGTCTGGTTAGATAATATGGATTCAATATCTCAGCAAATTTTATGGAATGATCCGATTTTGAATTACAATCCTGATATCCACAGCAAATTTTTTCCCAGTCGACGCGGAATTGGATATTGGTTCGGAGAAGAAATATTTGATGAATTTTGTCAAAAAAATAATGTAAGTTTGATATTTAGAGGACATCAAGTATTTATGGAAGGAATAAATAAGACTTTCAGACAAAGATTTATTACTGTATTTTCAGCGAGTAATTATGTCAAAAAGAAAATAAATGCAAGATTTATTGAAATGAATTCAAATGAGATATATAATTATAAAGTTCATATAATCCAAGAAATACCTTTTCAAGATAAATAAAACAGAAAAAACAAAAAACTCAATAAAAATAATAATTTCCTTTAATAATGGTCTTTTCTTACGAGGTTAAGGATTATGATGCTGGAGGGCGTATTGGCCAATTAAAATTAGGAGATAAAATTTTAGATACACCTAATATATTTCCTGTGGTGAATCCGTTTAGAAATTTAATCGAACCACGAAAATTGTTTGAGCATTTTGGAGCTCAATGTTTATTTACAAATGCATATATAATTTATAAAAATCTTGAAAGAAATCCTCAAATTGTTGAAAAGGGTCTTCATAAACATTTAAATTTTCCTGGAATAATTGCAACTGATTCTGGAGGTTTTCAAGATTATATGTATGCGGGTGATATTAAATTATCCCCTGAAGAAATAGAACCTTTTCAAGAAAAAATTGGATCAGATTGTCCTGTAATTTTAGATATTCCAGTACAAACAACCGATTCTTTTGAAGAAGCAAACAGGAAAGTAGACATAACATTACAAAGGGCACGAGAAAATGTCGTTCACAGAAAAAGAGATAATACTGCATGGTTTGGACCAATACATGGGTCAATATATCCAGAACTATTAAAAAAAAGTAGCATTGAAATGTCTAAATTAGATTATGGTATATATGCAATTGGAGGAGTGGTGAAAACATTTATTGATTATCGTTTTGATCTTGATGTAAAAATTCTTTTAGAAGTTAAAAAATGGCTAAGGCCAGATCGTCCACTTCATATGTTTGGTTTAGGCCTTCCAAGTTTTTTTTCATTAGCAGTTGCATGCGGTGCAGATACTTTTGATTCAGCAGCATATATTCTTTATGCAAAGGACGATCGATATTTTACTTTGACGGGTACAAAGAAAATTCAAGATTTGGTTGAATTACCTTGCCATTGTCCAATATGTACATCATATAATCCGAAAGAATTACTTAATCTTACAAAAGATGATAGAACTAAAAAAATAGCAGAACATAATTTATATATTACTTTTTCTGAATTAAAAACAATACGACAATCAATACATGAAGGGACTTTATGGGATCTAGTTGAACAAAGAGTCCATGCTCATCCAAAATTAATAAAAGCATTAAAAAAATCTCAAGAATTTCCAGAATATTTTGATAGATGTATTAATTTGAATAAATTTAGAGGACAAAAGTATCTTTCATCACATTCCTTCCATCGTGCACACAATAGAAGATTTAGAAATAAGATATTGGATTTTTTTATCCCAGAATATCGTGATATACTAGTAATATTACCAGAACTAGATTTGCCAAGTAAAACAGGGAAATCGATTAATAAATGGCTACGGAATCTTAAATCTTCAATACTATATACAAATATGCAGGTAGGAATTATAAGTAATCTGATGGGTCTTATTCCACTTGAACTTGCAGAGATATATCCAGCAGGACAGCATGAAGGAACAAGTGATATCTTCGAAAATGGATCGGAAAAACAATTATTACTTAAAGATTTTCAAATTTTCATTCAAAATAATCAAAATAAATTGAAATCTATAAATATCTTAATTCCTGAATATTTTACAAATGAATATGGTGAGGAAGAGAAATTCTACCCGAAATCTCACATAATATCATATTTATATCAGTTCATAATAAAAAATCTTCCATCAATTAAAATAAATATATATGCATCTATCGAGGAATTAATAAATGTCAAAATCTAATAACAACAAAATTTTATTAGAGAAAATAATTGCATATGGACATCCTAATATATTAGGTTCACACCATTCGACATTAGAAATAACTAAAGAAAATTTCCTTACACCTCGAGGTAATTGTATAATAGGAATTAAAGCCTCGAAAGGTGTTGCGGATTTTAATATTAATTTAAAAAGAGAAATTCAAAATGGAAAAAAATTTGAAGTTTTACTAAAAGCAGGGGAATATTCTGATTCATTTTATGGAATTGGAAATCAAAATTTATTATTAAACAATCAAAATTCCATTGTATTTAGGACAAGTTCTTTTATCTCTGGAAGAACTGCTTTAATTAATTGTTCAAAGAGTTCTTTTGAAATCAGCCGAGATATAATTCGCTACTTGAAAAATCCTAATAACATTCTTGAAATAGAATTTTATATTAATAGCAAAAATGAGTAAAATGAATCAAATCTCTGATGATGAAAATAGACCTGTAATAATTAAGATTAGGAAAAAAAATGCAAATAAAATTATAATTTATTTAAAGGAAAAAAAAATTTTAAATAATTCATTTAAAATATTATCTCAAGATAATTTTTTATTGATCCCTATTGAATATATTCCAAATAATTTTGATATTTCTAATAATTATGAAATAATTGAACCAAGTTCTGTGAATTATCCTAATTTGAGCAAATCTCCTAACAATAAGAGAATAGGAACTTTAAAGGGAATTTTAAAAAATAAAATTCCTGAAAAAATTTGTGATTTAATTCCAAGATCTTTTGATATTATCGGAGATATTGCAATACTTGAATTAAATAGAGAAATTCAGAATGAATTAAGAGATTATTCTCAAATAATTGGAACAACAATTTTAGAAATTCATAAAAATATTCAATCTGTATATGAAAAAGATAGTGATATTGGGGGAATATTTCGAACACGAAAACTAAAGTTTATTGCGGGAAAAAAACTACCTGTAACAATTCATAAAGAAAATTTTTGTCTATTTAAGATGGATATCGAAAAAACTTTTTTCACACCGAGACTATCTTTTGAAAGAAATAGAATTGCACAAATAGAATCAGAATATAATTTTGATGGTTGGATATGGGATATGTTTTGTGGAATTGGTCCATTTATTATCCAAATTGCTAAAAAATATAGGAATTGTAAATTTATTGGGACGGATATTAACCCAACTGCAATTAAATATGCAAATATTAATCAAAAATTAAATAAATGTAATAATATTGAATTTTTTAATTTGGACATTACACAAATTTTAGGTTTTCAAAAAATGAATAAATATCAAAATTCTATCAGAAGGATTATCATGAATTTACCTGAAAAAAATCTTGAATTTCTAAAATTTTTGCCTAAATTTATTCATCCTGATGGAACATTATTGCATATATATCAATTTAGCGAAAAAGAAATGGACCCTTTAATGAATGCAAGTATTAAATTAAATGAAAAATTATTAGAAAATAATATGTGTATATCTAAAAATATCTTTTCAAGAATTGTAAAACCATTTTCTCCTGCTTTAGAAACCACAGTATTAGATGTAATAATAAAAAATAAAAAATTATAATTTTTGACCTTTAATGAAAGGATGCATTAATGCCTGCTTAAATATTGTCACTAAATCAGTAACATTTGAATAAAATCCACTTACCATTCCTTCCGTGATAAAAGCAATACTAACATTTGAGCCATTTGAACTTGACATTAAGAAATTTGCATCTTGGTAATTATTCACATACCAACCACGAGCTTTCCAGGTATCAATTATTGATGAGTGATGGACTAAATCAAGTGAAGTTGCAATATTAACTACACAACTTTCAGGCAATTTATTCACAGCTTCCATTAATCCTGTTTGTTTCATGAAGTCAATGGTAGGAGCAACAAGACGTAATGAACGTTTTGCTTCTCCAACTCGTGTTAACATATATTCAATACTACTATTTACATCATACAATATTCCAGTTTCTCCGGATGCGACAGAAGCAACCTTCTCTTCAAATTCCTTAATGGATTTCTCTTTTTCTTCAATATCCTTTTTCAATCGATCTTGCTCGAAAGAACTTCCAATTAGACCATCTTGAGCCGCTCGCGATTTTTCTTTTAATTTCCTAGTCTTTTGCTGCAATTCATTATGTTCCTTTTGCAAGTTCATTAGCTGCTCTTGAATTTGTTCCTTCTCTTCAGTAACCCGCTTCATAAGATCTATCTTTGCCCATAAAGCATCATCTTTTTCTTTAGATACAGACAATAACTTATCAGTTAGATCATTTATTCGAGCGTCTTTTTCCTGTATTTGATTTTGTGCAGAGCGGAAAAATTCTTCATATCGGTCTAATTTTTCTGAAATTGTATTTAGTTGATCTTCCATTTTTATTCCCATTGATTTCTTTTTTATATATATTATTTTATTGCATTTATTTATAATCTTATAGAATTTATTTTAATTGAGTTTAATACCCTTAATAAATGGATTCATAATTGCTTGTGATAATAACCTTACAAGTTCTTCATTATTTGAATACAAACCTGTAATGTTATCGGTTTTTTCATCATAAACGGCTAAAGCTGCAGTAGTATTATCGATAGATAACGCAAATAATTTATTACCTTGAAAATTTGTAATTCTAAAATTTTCTAACTTAAGGTCTGATAATAATTTTTTATCACGTTTTGTATTGACAGAACAAGCAATATTTTTTAAAATATTTTTTGGCAAACCTAAAAATATTTCATATAAACCATATTTCTTTATATCTGTAATTTCGGGGAGAATTATTCTGATAGTTCTATTAACTTTAATCATTTTAAATTTGAAGTGGGTAATTAAAGCAGAAAGACTTTGATAAGTCCCAGTCCCTTTTGAGAAAGAAGCATCTTCACTTTTTTCTATATTTGAACTTTGTTTTTTATCTTCTTTCAAATTTTCTAGAGTCATTTCTAATGTAGCAATTTTTTCTTTATATTTCTGAATTTTTTGAGCTTGTAAAACAACTTTTGATATTTCTTTATCTTTTTCTTGATTTTGTATATCAGCAGTTGTGATTCCAAATTTGGTTTCTAACTCTAATTTGTCATTTTTTACACTCTCTAATTCTTCCATTGTTTCATTTAATGTATCCGATAATTTTGAAGATTCTTCACGAACTTTTTCGATCTCCATTGAAGCACCTAATAATCCATCTTGGGCAGCCCGTGATTTTTTTCGAATACTTTTAATATTTTGACCATAATCCAATGCATTTTTCTCAAGTTCTGCAACCTTTTCAACAAGTTGCACTTTTTCACTCGTCATTTTTTCCATGAAAGTAGACAATTCTTGAAATTTCTTTACTTTTTCTTCTGAAATTTCTTCCAATTTAGCATTCTTTTCGATGATCAAGGCATCTTTTTCTTGGAGTTGCTTTTCTTTGGATAAAAGAGTTTTGTTAGTTGTATCAACCATATCAGTAAATTGTTTAATTTGTGAATTTAAAGAATCTATCTCTTTTAATAATCGATTACGCTCTCTCTCTAAATTTTTCTTATCACTTTCAAGAACTGATACCATACTTCTAAAATGTCGTGTATCAGAAGCGGATTTAGCAGCATCATTCATTAAATCGTTAAGCTTTTCACTTAATTTTAGGAGTTTATCATCCTTTTCATCTAATTCTTGACTTTTTTTATGAAGTTTATTCTCTAATTGAGATACTTTTTCTTGTAATTCTAAAAATTCTTCCATCATTGACATTCAGTTACTCGCCTCAATGTTATTTTATATCTTTTGTATAATAAAAATTAATAGCACACTCATAATTAGTTTAGACAAACTTGGATATCCAAGTTAGTTCTACCGAGATGAATGACCACTAAAATGTAAATAAGAGATGAATTTTTAGAACCAGAGCCATAGATATATTCTATTCGTGGATTCTAAAATAATATTTAATTGATTATTGAATTCGGGATTCTAAGGCAAATTTTATTGAAGGAAAGTGAGATCTTCCGGCGATGGGCTCATCTCCCAGCTGACAATATTGTAACATGTATTCGAGTGGGTATTAATATTCAATTCATCACACTTGGAAATAACCTCGTTATCCCAATCATCTCTGCGTAATAATTCTTTTGTAATTATTTATTGCTCCTTAAAGAATATAAGTATTGATATGTAAATGATTTAATAATAATTAATACCATATTGAAGTATGTTTTACAAAAGACGATATATTGTATGTGTGTTTATTATTCTTGTTTTATCAATCGGAATATGCCCAAAAAATAATCACGAAATAAATGAAAAAAATTCAGCATTAGATTTCATAATTCCTAATATTGCTCAAGGTCAATTTATTGGAGATATTAATAATATTTCTCAAATAGAAGATTTCTTTGATGAGTATATCCCTAATCAATTAAGTACAAATAACATAGCAGGAATGACAATTTCAATCGTACATAATGATTCCATATCTTTTGCTAAAGGATATGGAAAAAGTGATATTGAGGCAAATGAAACGGTTAATGCTTCTTCGACTCTCTTTAGGGTAGGTTCTATTTCGAAATTATTTACTTGGACAGCTATAATGCAATTATATGAACAAGGAAAAGTCGATCTGCATACAGATATTAATAATTATCTTACAAAATTTAAGATTCCTGAAACCTTTGATGAACCTATAACATTATCACATTTAATGACTCATACCGCAGGTTTTGAGGAAACTTATGAAGGAATTATATACAATATGGATATTTTTCCTGATTTAGAAGAAGTGATACGTGATGGATTACCTCCTCGATATTTTAAATCAGGAAATGTGCCATCGTATTCCAATTTTGGGGCAGCATTAGCGGGTTATATTGTTGAACAAATCTCGGGAATGGATTTTGACGATTATATCGAAAAGAACATTTTTCAGCGCATTAATATGACTAGTAGCAGCTTTCGTCAACCACTACCTGCTAACCTAACAATTTCTATGTCAAAATCATACTTTTCTCAATCTCAACAACTAAAAGAAGGATTTTTTGAATATTTAAGTGTTGGACCTGCTGGTTCAATGAGTTCTACAGCAGAAGATATTGCCAAATTTATGATCACCCAATTAAATAATGGTTCATATCAAGGTAATCAAATATTAAAACCTGAAACCTTAGCTCTTATGCATACACCTCAATTTACCATACATAAAGATTTTCCTTCAATCCGTTATGGTTATTATGATATAAATCTTTTAAACCAAACATCATTTGGACATGGTGGAGATACAGCTTTTTTCCACAGCCAAATGTCTCTTTTTCCAAAATATAATGTTGGATTGTTTGTTTCTTATAATACTGCTCATGCAGCTTCTTCCAGTCTAGAATTACAAGAGGATTTTATTAAAGAATTTATGGAGATTACCACATTATATCCTACAAATCTTACTCCAATCGAAGGATATCAGAATCGAGTTAAAATTTTTACTGGGATTTATGAAACAACTCGTTTTCCTCACTCTACACCAGGAAAATTAGTTTTTCAGAGATATCTTGATCAATCTTTTGAAATCACATCTAATGAAGATGGAGAATTAATATTAAATGGTCTAACCTTTTTAGAGATTGAGGAAAATCTCTTTCAAGATACCAATGGATTAGGATTAAAACTCTATTTTACTGAAGATGAATCTGGAACAATTCGATATTTATATGATAACTCCCAAATTGTGGGTGCCTATGAAAGATTTGATTGGTATGATTTAGATTCATTTCATAATTTTCTTGAAATTATACTAATTTCTATTGTCGGATTATCTTTATCATTCTGGAGTATTGAAGGCATAGTTCAATATAATTCAAGAAGAAAAAAGGAAAAGAAAGAAATTTCACCTGATTTTACTACAACAACTAATAGAAATTTCAATGAATTTAAAGAATTATTAAAGAATAAGTTAAAGATCCTTAATTGGCCTAGGTTTATAATTTTAGGTGAAGTTATTTTAAGTGTAATTTTCATTAATGAAGTGGACAGTATTTTAGATGGAATTGGATATAGTTTATCTCCACTTGATGGTGATGAATTTAATAGTATACTTTTCATTCCATTTATAATTCTTTTATTGGTGATACTAACTATGATAAATTCAATCCTTGAATGGGGAGGAAAGAATTTTCAACGATCATCTAATCAGCCTTTGAAAATATGGGAAAAAATTCATTATTCTATACTGGTTTTTACAGGAATTATATGGATTTTATTAATAGATTATTATAATTTACTCGGTTTCAAATCTGCAGGAATTTCTTAGAATATCTTAACAAAAGTGATCACATTTTTTTTTTATTAAAATTAATTAATACTATATAATCCAGACTTTTCCCATCTACTCAAGATTATAACACATACTTCCAAAAAGTTCGTAGTTTTACTAAAAGATAGTAACATATTTGAGAAAGTAATACTAATCTTTAATATTCTTTGAGAAGTCCAAGTTTGTCTATAAATTTATTAGTATTTTATGTCATAATATATTTAATAATAATTCTTACTATACAAAAGATATAAGATTATTATAATAAAGTTAAATTTACCATTTAGGAGCACATAAAATGACACAATTTGGAGGAGATATTGGCTTAGAACCAAGTGATATCATGAAATTAGAACCAGAAATAACATATATAACAGGAAATTCTAATATTGAAGCAATCGCTTTAGTTACAGATACAGGATATCAAATTGCGTATGCAAGTCTTCCAACATATACAGTGGATTCGGATGCATTATCAGGAATTGCTTCAGCATTGATGATGACAGGAAAGATGGCTATGGAAAGTGTTTTCACAGAACCTTTATCAGAAGCTATTATTCGGGCAGACAATGGATATATTGTTGTCACAAATGCAGGCAGATTTGTTCTCGTAGGAGCAGGGCGCGATATTAAAAATTTAATGAATACTGTTAAAGTTTTCAGAATAGCAGCTCAAAGAATAGAAAATAATTTTCCTTCATCTTAGACATTTTTTTTTCCATATAATTTGATTTTCTAATTCTGCATTTTTAATATAAAAAACTGATTTATTTCTAACTTTATTGTTTAAAGTATCATTTTTCAATGATAAAATCGAATTTAAAATATATAGGAAGAGGGCATTTTTTATGCAATCATTTAAAAAAAAATATATTTTGGCAATAGATAGTGGAGGATCAAACATCAGAGCGATCCTATTCAATAAACAAGGAGAAATTTTAGCACATGAATCTGGAAAAACTAAACCTATTATTCCTGAAAGTGGAGCTTTAGAATTTGATCCTGTTATTTTATGGGAAGATCTAATCAGAATTGTCAAGAAAATTTTTATCAATGATAAATATTCCCCTCAAAATATTGCAGGGATCGGATTATGCAATCAAAGAGCAACTTTTTGTTTGATAGAAAAAAAGACAGGTATTCCATTAACAAATTTAATTAGTTGGTCAGATATTCGCTCAGAAGAAGTAACACAAAAAATGAGAAAAAAATTTTTATGGAGAATTCTCGTAAGAGTGGCAAAAATTTTTGGAAAAATAACTGGAAATACTATGCTAATTACAACAGGTATGATAAAATTAGACCCTCATTTTGCACTATGTCGATTGAAATGGATATTTGAACAAGAAAGAATTGGATTTCGGGATAAATTTAATTCAGGATATCAATTACTCCTTATGGCCAAAAAACAAGAAATCCATTTTTGTACTATAGATAGTTGGTTTATCTATAAGTTAACCGGAGGGCAAAAGCATATCACTGATATTACCAATGCCAGTGGAACAGCACTTTATAACCCATTTGATCTAAAATGGAACAAATTATATTGCAAAATCTTTAAACTCCCATTTAATACAACATTTTTTCCTAATGTTGAGTCAAATGATGGAAATTTTGGAAGAACTGATCCATCGCTTTTTAATGGCACATCAATCTTAATAGGAACGAGTATAGGTGATCAAATGTCATCCTTATTTGGACACTGTTGTTTTAATCAAGGCGAAATTAAAATATCACAAGGCTCAGGAGCGTTTGTTGATATGACAGTAGGTTCAAAACCTAAACTTTCAAAAAGAGGATTATTTCCTTTAATCGCATGGAAACTTGATAAATTTAATGGATTGACTTATATGTTAGAAGGTCAATTAACTACTGCAGGTACCTTAATTGATTGGGTAGGAGAAGGGATTGGATTGGCGGACACTGCAAAAGTATTAAATGATTTTGCATCTCAAACTGAGGATACAAATGGAGTTATTGTGATTCCAACTCCATCAGGTATGAATTTTCCTCATTTTAATCCCAGAATTAGAGCAACTATTTTTGGGTTATCTTTAGCAACACACCGTAAACATGTATGTCGTGCAGTGTTTGAAGGATTGGCGTTACGTCTTTATGATATTTTAAAAGGAATGTCAAAAGATTCAAAAATTAAAATTCAAAGTATAAAAGTTGATGGTGGAGTATCTCAATCAGATATTCAATTGCAATGTATATCAGATTTTGCAAATATTAAAGTAGAAAGATCACCAGAAATTGAAATGACGGGTACTGGTGCAGCATACCTTGCCGGATTGTCAATAGGATTTTGGAAAAGTTTTAAAGAATTACGTAACCTCCAAAAACACTATATGGTGTTTGAACCTAAGATGGACCCTATTAAAAGAAATAAAAAATTAATAGAATGGAAAAAAGCAGTTAATGCAGTTCTGAGAATTGAGTAATTTTTTTTCTTTTTGTAGATTTTTTGTTCTTCTATTTATAACCTTGATTATAATTCAATCATCTTCCATCCAAAAATTTGTAAAAAATGAATCTGAATGAAAATTTGATTTGCATTTTATACATGGATAATCAAAATATTTAGGAATATAATCAGTGTCAGAAAAAATAATCTTTTGCAAAAAAGTATTATCCTCCTTACATTTTTTGCACTTAAAATACAATTCAAATTCAAATGTGTAATTCTCAATATCTAATAATTTAAATTTCTTAATACAAAATTGTATATTATTGTGATAAAAATCTATACCTATGGGAGGAAGGTTATATAACTCAAAAATTTTGTGCTTTGAATAATCATAGCACCACTCATCTTTAGATTCAAACTCGTTCAATTAATTTCGTAATATTCAAAAAAATCTTCCTTGGTATCCAAGGGAATTGATGAAAATATAGAGAAAAAACTATTTTCATTTAAAAAATTTGAGAAATTTTTTCCATGATTTGATATTTTGAAGGGATTTATATGAGAATGCTTTTTTGCTATTTGATGTTCTCCTAACTTTTTCTCTCTAAGGACATTAATTGTTTTTCCTTGTTCAATAAAATCAGGTAATTTATTATTTCTGTCATTATATGATTGATATAACAAAAAAAGTGCAAAATGGTTCTCTTTTAATTCCAAAAAAAGATTTTCATATTCATTAATATCAGCCAGATCATTTCACCAATTTTGAACCAAATTACTAAGTAAATATACAAAAATATTTATAAAGGTGTTTATATACTTTTTATATTATTTTCATTATAATGAAAAAAAAAGCAATTGAAATATAAAAAGTCCACCATAATGAAATTTTAATAAGTAATAATAGATTTTATATTATTAGAAAAAATGAATAAAGTTATAATTTTTTATGAACAAAAAAAACTGAGGAGTAAAATTAATGAAACGAAAACCAATTAATATTGTTGCTGATATTGTCAACTCATTAAATGGATATCAAAAAGAATTAAAATTTAATATAAATGCAATGAAAGAGAGAACAAATCTACATTGGAATACTTCCAAAGAATATTTGAATTTAATCTATTTCATCCAAAATTTTGCACCAGAAATTAACAAAGTAAATTCAGAAAAGAATGAATTCACAATATCTCAATATTCAAAATATTTTAATCATTTTGAATTAGAAGAACAAATTATTGTTCATTTGTTTTTAGAAAAAGCATTTGATAAAAAAACTTCAATTAATGTTGTCCCGATAATTGAGATTCAGAATGATATAAATCAGCTAGGTAAATCTGAATTCATCAGAATTTTCAAAATAAATAATAATTATAATGGATATTTAAATTTAAAAGGTAGATTCAAAGCACAAGGAATAATATCAAGAATTAATAAAAAAATGGCAGATTTCATTGAAAATCCGAATATTGTACAAATTAATTCCATTTATCAAAAAATAATCAAGCCTTTTAGATATGAACGTAAATATGAATTCTTCCCAAACTTAGAAATTGATTGTTCTTCTGAAATGTCCAACTATAAAAAAGAAAATTCAAACAAAAGAATGGAAGAATTGAAGATTACTCAAAGTGCTACAGCTCAAGCCTAATTTTTTTTCACTTTATACAGACAATGTGATTTATCTTGATAATTATACGCGAAAGTCCATTCGTTATTGGAAAGATTAAAGTTTGGCAAAAACCAATATATTTAATTGAAGAATTAGGGCAAAATAGAACAGAAATAAAAGAAATTATTGAAGAAGAACTTAATTGTATAACTGATTTACCCTTTTATCAAAAACCTCGTTCAAACACTATTCTTGGAAGTATCCATCCAACTTTTCGATTTGCCCATATTTCAATGCTTGATAAGGATATTAAGAATATTGTCAATCATTTGAATATAGGATTCGGTCAAAATGGTTATTATTATGATATTAAATTAAAAAATTTTAAGTGTACAAAAAATAAATGGAAAGAAATCACAAATATTATTAATAAATTGTCTGAAAATATTGAAAAATCATTTGAAATGCGATTTAACGCTTTTGGTTATGAAAAAGAAATTCAAGATTCACCTTATCATGAGATCTCTAATCTAGATATTACCTTTCTTGATGGTGATAATTTAATTTTTAATAAATTTCCCCATTATAAAACTATTTTAGATGATATTAAAAAACAAAATGAGAGCATTGTTGATGAAAATGAAAATTTAGTCTTTCCAGAATTAAATTTTAATATTCAATCAAAATTGCATTATTCAAATCCTATCTTATATCAACGTTCTATTAAATATCTTGAGAATGAAAGGCAGATATCTATAAGATTAGTTCCACCTAATGAAAATATATGGAATATAAGTTCAAGAGGTATAAAAATAAATTATTTATTTGAATTTATTAATAACCTCTTACCTACAATACATGATTGATTATTTTCCAAGAATTTGGATTATATTATCATTCCCAATTCTTTAAAAAATCACCAAAAATATAAAAAATAACTAATGGTTTTTTTTGAGATACATCCTTGTTTTTATTAAGATTTAGAAATTAATTAATTTAAAAAGGATAATTTCGACTTAATTCTATTTAGTAAAAATATTAATTGCTGTAAATATGATGGAAATGTCAAAACAAAAGATTGTATATTTGATCATTGATGATGGCCCCTCAAGCAATCTAAAAAATAAAGCAGATTTTCTTTATAAACACAAGATCCCCGCAATTTGGTTTTCCATTGGACAGAATTTAGAAGATTATCCTGAATTAGGTGAATATTTAATTAATAAAGGATTTTTAATAGGCAATCACAGTTACAGTCATCCATATTTTTCAGAATTATCATTAGAACAAATATTTGAAGAAATTCAGAAAACTGATAAAATAATTAAAGAGATATATTCAAAATTAAAAATTTCTAATTATCCAAAAATATTTCGGTTTCCTTACTCAGATAAAGGAGATCTGTATTTAGATGATTCTAATGATTTTGAGAGGATTGGAAAACAAAGAAAAGTTTTAATCCAACATTTCCTTTATAATTTAGGTTACCGACAAGGAAAATTCCCAAAGATAACCTATGAATATCTTTACAAAAATCATCTCTTT
>CAYPTZ010000008.1:0-20668 GCA_964413395.1 uncultured archaeon
TCCATGGTGATAGAGGTCAAATTAAACAAATCATTCAAAATTTAATAATGAATGCTGATGAAGCGATGCCTAATGGAGGTATAATTAAAATTAATATTCACAATATAGATTTAGATTTTGCAAATGAACATCAATTACCAGAAGGAAAATATATGAGAATTGATGTAGCAGATTCTGGGACAGGAATAAGCCTACTTAATTCATCTAAAATTTTTGAACCATTTTTTACAACTAAACAAAATGGAAATGGTATTGGATTATCAGTCAGTTATAGAATTGCACACCAACATGACGGTGTTTTATTATTTAAGGGTCAAGAAGGGGGAAGGACAATATTTTCTTTAATCCTTCCTAAATATAGCACACAATTTGAAAGTCCCGAAAATTGGAAATTAGTATAAATAAATTTTTGCTATATACTCACGTGAAAACTCCTAAAATAATCTTATAAACTTTTTTATATGGATTTTCTATATTTTATAATTTTGAGAAAAGCGAATTCTTCAAGAAACCTTTTTGAAATAATCTAAAATTTCATATTTTTTAGAACAATAATTCAATTGATTGTTAAGATGTATAGTGAAAAGCTTTTAGAACACTTTCAAAATCCTCGAAATGCAGGAGTTATCATAAATGCAGATGCGATCGGAGAAGTAGGAAATCCAGCATGTGAGATGTAATGAAAGTATACCTCAAAATAAATAAGGAACACCAGATTACAGAATTAAAATTCCAAACCTTTGGATGTGCTGCAGCGATTGCTTGCAGTTCGATGGTTACCGAATTGGCTTTAGGAAAACATATTTAAGAGGCAGAACAGATATCTAAATTGGATGTAGCAAATGCATTAAATGGTCTCCCTCCAAAAAAAATGCATTGTAGTAATTTAGGTGTAGATGCATTACAATTGGCAATTATAAAGTATAGAAAAAATAAAAATATAAATTAAATTTTATATTTATCTATTACATCTTCAATTTTTGAATTTCTTCTAACAAAGATTTCTTTTTCTATGCTGTCCTTATTTTTCACAATAAATTTTACATTATCTGATATTGAGTCTGAATATCTAAGAGTGATTTGGGCAGGTATTTCCAAATCATCAGCAAATGAAACATTTTCTATTAAGGTATTTGGACCTTTTTCATCCTTGAGATATAAAAGCACATCATTCACTCCGATCCAAGATTCTAATGACATATTTTCTTGTTCATTCCTTCCAACGATAAATTTTAAATTTTCTTTTCTAAAATGGCGACCAATTCTAAGAAATTTCATATCTGTCATCTTTGGATTCTCATGAAAAGAAAAATAATCACGTAATTTATCTGCAAAATGTTTATCAGTTAACCGACACCCTCCCCCTGCAAAATATTGTTCAATCAACTCATATTTTTTTCCTAACTCAACTTGAATATTTCTTCGACGACCTTTGATATCTAATAATTTCGATCTGTCAATAATGCCACTATTCTCAATATCAGTGGGAGTTAATAATTTAGCAGATAAAGGTCTTAAAATTTTACCTGATAGTCCAGATTCTTTTTCAATAGTTTTTAGTGCATTAATCATTTGACTTTTAGGTCTTTGTCCAAGCACTTCCCCGGTGATTATAAATTCAGCCCCAATTTTTTCCATATATTCTTTAGCTGTTTCTAAAATATGAATCCGACAATCAATACAAGGATTTATATTTTTTCCATAGGAAAATTTGGGATTTTTTACAATTTCAAGATATTCATCACCTTTTGAAAGGTGTTTTATAGGAATTTTTAATTTTTCAGCGAAAATTGAGGCACTACAACCCCCTGATGAGCATGTATAAAATGGTGAATGAAAAGTAAGCGCAATTACATCAATCCCTTGATCAATCACTAATTTTGCTGCAATAGCACCATCTAAACCTCCAGAAACTAAAGCAACCGCTTTAATTTTCCGCTTTTTTTTAGTTAAAGGAATTTGTGAATCTTCTCCTATTTTTTCTACCATATAATTATCACTTTCATTACTTATTTCTATTATCCCATAAGATCAAACATCTTTTGAATAGGTTTTAGTGCTTCTTTTCGAGTTACTTCATCGATTTCAATGGAAAATTCTGGTTTTTCTAAGTCATCTAAACAATCTAAAATAGATTCTAAAGTAAATTTTTTCATAGAATAGCAAACAGCATTATCGCGAAGAGGGTATGCTTTGATATCAGGATAGTCAAGATTTATTCGATCTACTAATCCTTTTTCTGTACCAATTCCATATTCTTTATCAGGATCTGAGACCATATAATTATACATCGCAGCAGTGGAACCAACAAAATCTGCTTCATTTACAACATTTTTTGTACATTCGGGATGAACCAAAATTTTGGCATTTGGGTGTTCTTTCTTAAATTCTTGAATATCTTGAACCTTAAAATCATTATGTACAAAACAATGCCCATCTTTTGGAATAAAATCAAATGGAATTTTCATTTGAGATTGGACATATGAGCCAAGATTTTTGTCTGGACTAAACCCAATTTTCTTTGATTTAAATTCTTTTTGAATTTTTTGGCAGATCTCCAACGCATTAGAGGAAGTACAAATAACATCAGCATATTTTTTGGCTTCTGCAGTAGAATTAATATATAATACAATTGGAACATTAGGATTTCTTTGTTTATATCTTCTTAACAATTGTACTTTCCCAAATGCTGCCATAGGACAAAGCGATTCAGATACAGGTAAATATATTTTAGCAGATGGGTTTAAAATTGATGCAGTTTCTGCCATAAATTTTACTGAACAATAAATAATTTTAGATTTAGGAGGATTATTTTTAATTTGCTGAGCTAAATATAATGAATCACCAATAACATCAGCTATTTCTTGAACTTCTTTCCGTTGATAATTATGAGCATAAATAATTACATTTTTTTCTTGTTTTAATTTGATAATTTTTTCCTGTAATTTTTTATTATACTTTTTTGACATATAGTTTTAAAGATGCAGGATCTAATTTTGTATTTTCGATTATGATCTATAATAAAATTCATATTGTTCTAATTCATATTTCTTTTTTTTTGTATTAGATCCTATCCTGATAAATCACAAACTTTTAATTTTGAATAAGAATATATTTTTTGATATATATGGTTTCTATAATTTATTTGGATAACGCAGCAACAACTCAATGTCATGAAGAAGTAATTAAGGAAATGCTAAAATATTTTAACGAAACTTATGGAAATCCTTCATCCCTTCATAGCATGGGACAAGATGCATGCAATTCGATAGAGTCCGCAAGGATAAGAATTGCTAATCTTATTGGAGCAAAACCAAATGAAATAATCTTTACGAGTGGTGGAACTGAATCAGACAATATCGCAATTTTAGGAACTGCATATCAATTGAAAAATCAAGGAACTCATCTGATAACTTCAAATATTGAGCACCCAGCGGTTCGAAATACATTTAAACAATTAAAAAACGAAGGTTTTGATGTTACAGAATTATCTGTAAATTCCAAGGGGATTATAAAAATAGATGAATTGAAATCGGCAATCAGGAAAGATACTATTTTAATCTCAATAATGCATGCAAATAATGAAATAGGAACCATCCAGCCCATTGAAAAAATAGCTCAACTTGCTGATGAAAATAATATTATTTTTCATACTGATGCAATTCAAACTTTCAGTAAAATTCGATTAAATTTATCAAAATCAAAAATAGATTTGTTAAGTGCTTCCGCACATAAAATAATGGGTCCAAAAGGTATTGGGATGTTATATATTCGAAATAATGGTACACATCCAACATTAGGAAAATATATAAAAAGCATAACTTATGGAGGCTATCATGAATTTGGGTATCGCCCCTCAACTCAAAATGTTCCCGGAATTATGGGATTTACTAAAGCAATAGAAATATGTCACCAAGATTTAGAAGAAGAATGGAACAGACAAAAAAAAATCAGAGATGCATTCATTCAATGGGTACTTGATAATATACCAGAAACTAAATTAAATGGCGCTCTTGAACCTCGATTGTCAAATAATATCAACTTTAGTTTTAGATACATTGAAGGAGAATCTCTTTTACTCTATTTAAATTCCTCAGGATTTCAAGTATCAACAGGATCAGCTTGTTCTTCGCATAGCATTGAACCATCACATGTAATTCAAGCATTAGGATTAGATACAGCAGATACTCACGGATCATTACGCATTACTCTAGGAAGAAATACAATTTCATCCGATTTAGAAAAATTGAAACTAGTGTTAAAAAAATCAGTAGAAAAACTTAGAAATATCTCTCCTTTAGGAAAAAAATAAGAAAATGCAATAAGAAATCTATTATCAATATTCAAATAAAAGAAATAATAATTTTGTTTGTTTCTATCTCTTTTTTCTCAAATTATTTTAATAATTTTTAAAAAGGAAAAAATAAGATATTCTACTAAGTAATGATTGAACAAATTTTAGTCATGAGTAATTCAGGATTACCACTTTTTGAATGGTCATATAAAAGTCTACAAAATTCTAAAGTAAATGGTAGCGAAGATGACACAAATTCAAGTGAAGGAAATTTATTATCTGGTTTTTTTTCTGCCCTTAATATGTTTGCAGAAGGTCAGAAAGGTGAGAGAATAAAAGAAATTACCCTTAAAGAAACAACTTTCATTTTTCAACAAGAAGCAGAAATGACTTTTATTATTAGTTCAAAGGATAAAACCGTTATAACTCTCATGAAATTACTTTTAGAAGATATTAGAAAAGAGTTTTTAATAATGTACCCAACTTCAGGTACCACTTTTAATGGCTATGTAAAACAATTTGATCCATTCAAACTTAAACTTCAAGAAATTTTCAATACATACAATTATATGCAATTAGTTAATTATTCGGGTGAATTTTTTGAATTACGTAATATTAAATCTATTTTTCTTGTAGATCGTATAAATGGAGATCCGATTTTTACTAAAGCGCAACACTATTCTGATAGAGAAATATTAACCTTTCAAATTGAAATAGTCTTAAAAGCTGCAAACAGATTGCTCAAAAATTTTCATGATAAAAATATTGATCACATAGTTACTTTATCCAAGGAATTTCGATCCTTAGTAATTCGTCCGACAGAAAAAACTATCCTTATTATTGAAGGAGAAACAGCAAAACCCATTAATAATGTCCCAAATCCAATCCCCCTAAAAAAAATTCAAAAACGAATTAGATCTCCTGGAAAATTACTGTTTGAAAATAATGAACAGTTTTTCATTATAGATCCTACTGGGAAAATCAAAGTAACAAACTTAACTGGAGTTGATAGTAAAGCAATAGAATTAGGATTTGATATGATTCCAATAAGGACTGCAATTGAAAAGATACTTAGTAGTATATATCGCGATTCATTATTTAATATGATTATAGTCGGTGAAAATAATGATTATCTTCAATTCAATTTGGATGAATATACAGCAATAATAGTAATTTCTCAAGAAAAATGTGGAACAGTTGATGATCTCATTGATAATGTCATAGCCTATAAAGAAGATTCAAAAAATTCAAAAGATTTATGGAAATTTGAATGCATTTTCAATAAAATACATGAATTTTATGAATATTTTTAAAATAACTCTACCAAACAACAAATATGAAATATAAGGAATTAGGAATTAATAAAAAATTATTTTTTTAAGGATGTTTAATTCTTTATTATATCATTCTTTCATGGATAATGGCAAGATCTATAAATTGGGTGTTATTTACTTTCTATAATAAGGACAAATCCATCAATTTTTTTTATATTTTGGGAATTATGTTACTTAGCATACCATTTGCATTCCCAGTAAATGATAAAGTAGAAGAAAATATAGAAAATGATGCCGAAATTATTCAAGAGAATCAAATAAAGCAATCAATAAGGATATGGTTTGTATTGGATGTTACAATTCTCATCATTTTCTTATTCGTTAATCTTATTTTTCTAATTATTTCATCAACTATGATTTCCTTTGAAAGTTCCTTAGCAATTTTACTATATCTTCAAATAATTATTCCAGTGGCATTATTATTAGAATATTTTATAACAAAACCATTAAAAATTTTAGTAAACAGTTTTAAATTAGAGAAAAATTAAAAAATTTACATTATTTAAGAATAATTTTTGTTTTAGCCCCAATTTCATTAAATGAAGTTGGTTCAATCATTAAATCCTTTCCTGTAGATTCGTTCACTATTGCAGCAGCCATGATAGCCCAAGGACAAATGGCGTTTTCCAATTCTTCTGGGTTCATCACACTTCTCACTTTTGCGGTAGAACAATTTATTGATTCTATTGAAAATTCTGAATCACTTTGCCACTCAATTTTAATTTTTTCTGCCATACCAATTTTTTTAGCATAATCAGAAAATTGTGTTAGAGCATCATTGACATTCATTCCTTTTAGATCAACTAATTTAACTCCAATTACATCTTCCATCATTTTTTCCAGAAATTTATAGGTTTTAGGCACCACGTATTTAAACATAGCAGGAGTTCCTAATAATTCTTTAGCGGCTTTTTCATATCCGAAAGTAATTCCATGTAATATAAACGCAATTTGATGCGCAGACCATTTAGAACTTTTTTCTTTCGTTCCTCTCTGAAGTAAAACTAGAAGAAAGATGCAAATTCCTATCGGAATAGGTAAAATTGCAGCAATTATCGAATTTGTGGGAATTAATGGAAATTCAAAACTTGCACTATCATTATGAGTATAAAAGTTTATCAAAGAAGTCCAATGTCCCAATGACCAGCCAATGAAACCAATCGGCCCAATATATTTTCCATATCGATAAATTACATCCTTATAATAGCGCGCGGTGATAAATTTAAAAGTGAATAACATAAACGCTAGAATTCCTCCAATCATAGCATGTAGTCCTTGTGTATTATCAATAGGATATAAATTTGGTTCAACAGAATGCCATGCATCGATTGCCATAATAATACATTGAATTGAGATGGTATAAAAGAAGAAAGTCTCAACCCATCCAATTCGTTTATGCCATTTTACTAATACCAAATCCCCTTTCATATTATTTAAGTCTTTGATATTATATAATCCGATACAAAGATTGGCCACCACAAAACAATATCCAATCAATGTTTGTAAAATTAATATTTCTGCCCATAATCCCAATTTTGCACACCAAATATTAATTGCTTAAAGTAATATTTTAAAGTATCTTTTATCCAAATTAGAAAGAAACAGTTTTAAAAAATAACTAACTAAAAGTTATTCAGAATTTATTTTTCTTTTATTTCTGTTAGCGTTTAAAAAAAAAGTTAATTTCTTTTATTTCGAGAGAGATTTTTTTTCTCCTGGTGGATAATATGAATTTTCTCGATATTTTTGGCTTGCTTTTTTTTGTTTATATAGTTTTATTCTCCAACGAATAATTAAAAAAAGAGTAAGGACAACTACTCCAGAATAGAATCCAATTTTCAACCCACCTTGATCATAACCGATAAGAAATGCAAAGAATAACACAAATACCACAATAAGATCAGTCCATCTTAAATAAGTCACAGGACTGCCTGCTAAATTAAAATTCTCTCTTGAAGCCATTACCATTTCACTTTTTTTAAAAATAATATTGCTCTTATTAAAAATTCTTATATTATAATACTAAATTTATGTGAATCTAGATTTGAACAATATGTAAAAAATTTATTCTAATGTAAATATTTGAGAAATATCTTCTAAAATAACAATATTTTCATTTGTGAATTCTTCAATCTTGTTTTTTAGATCACAAGGTCTAATTGCCCACGAGCAATCAATTAAATGATTAGGTATTATACATTTAGGTGAAAATAATTTTGAAATTTCAATTAGTTGATTTGCTTGTGAATTAACAATATGTATATATTCTAGACTTTCAGGTTCATCCATTTTAACATGAACATCACCTGGTGGAACAAGACTATAAATTAGTACATCAAGATTATGTAAGATTTTATTCTTTAGATCCATTTCATAACTATCTAAAATAATAAAAAGATATAATGAAAGGCAAAAATTGTGCCAAAACATTAACTAAAAAAAATAATGAATTACCTATTATTCATTATTGCTTTTTCTGTATGGTCTAAAATAGAATTTATTTCTCTCTTTTTAGAATAAGATAATATATTTTCCGGTACAGCATAATTGGTTATTCCAAGATTTTTTCTTATAGCATTATTCTCACGAGCTTTTGAAAGCTTATATTCAAGTACTATTATTTTCAGTGTATAAAATAAAAGAATCCCAGCAATCAAAGATAAAAATGCAGAGATAAATCCTTTTGTATCCCAGATAGATGTAAAAATTAAAAATGAAATAAGGAACATTATAAACTGAGAAATAGTGAAATCGAATCCTTCAGAATTCTCTTCTTGAATGTTATACGCATAAAAATAAGTTTGATTTTCATCATTATTTTGTCCCATGTCAAACCCTCTTTTTTTTTCTTTTTATGTTAGAAAATAGAAAATCTTCAATTAAAAATGTATGCATAATTCGCCTATTCAATCTTGTCAGATATACATTTCACTATTATCAATTTTAAAGAAAAAATAGAAAAAAAATGTTTATTTTTACATTAATCTTTATTTAAATAAACCAGATATTAGAAATAAATAAACAGTATTGATCTTACAAATCCGTCCCTTTTTTTTTATTAAGATAAACAATAGTGTCTAAATGGCTAAGTGAATTGTCACTTAATTGATTGAATTTTTCAATATCTTCCACCTCTAAATTACTAAATAGTGATTCAATAAATTTATCATGGTTTTTTTGTTGCTTTTCCCAAAATTCATCATTTTTTAGCGTTGTGTAGACTCGAATAATACGTTTATCTTTTTGATCACGAGCAATTTTTAAAAATCCTTTCCTTACTAACTGATCTACAAGCTTTTTCACATTTTGGTGAGATGTATACATTACTTTACAGATATCATTTATCGAAGGAGCCGTTTTAGTAAAGAATTTAGCAATTGTGATAATAATCAAAGTTTGTTTGGTGGTAAGCCCATCCTTTTTCAATTCTAAATCTCCAAGATACTGTAAGCGATGGGCTAATATTTGTAATTTAATAAATAATTCAGCTACGGACATAATAAATACCTTTGATTTCATAATAAAAAATTATGGATTAAATTCAAAATGATCAATATAAAATTCAGCATAACAAAAATCTCCAGTATCTAGATGCCATACTGCTCTAGTTTTATAGGGAACCAAATAATTATCAACTTTTTTATACTCATCAATCGGAGTGGACCACTTGGTTTTTGTGCAATTATTCAATCCTTCGATATTTCCATCACCACGATACCTATCTTCAGAGATAAAATTGACTAATAACCCTTTTTCATTAAAAACTAGAGTTGCCGATATTTCATTTCCATAATGATTTATTGAAAGTTGCAGGGATTTTTCATCGATTTCTTTCCATGTTATGATATCCTTTAATAATACTATACTACCAGGACTTATCAAAATTAGATCATTTAGGAAAGTAACTAAACCACTTATATCATATGCTTTTCCTTTTTCATCGAAAATGGTGACTAATTTCATCAATCGCCCAAACATACTACCTTGACCGTCGATATACCCATCTCTACCTGCCATGGAGCAGATTCCAAACATCCAACCTTTTATCAAGGCCACTCGTAATGGATCTTTAAAATAATCAAAGAGAATATAATCCAATTTCAGCCATGGATTATTAGTAGCCATTCTAATTTTTCCTTTTAAATAGGTATTGGCATGACTAATTAAAGGTTTATTGTAAAAACCCGTTTTTTTAATATGATTTTGCATTAATAAGGGCAAATCTGCAATATCTTCATCTGCTATCACCTTGCATTCCTTGCCGGTACTTTTTGATATTTTCCTAATATAGACACCCGTTTCTGCATGATATAACTTCAAAATAGGAGTGCTGTTTAGATAAGTGATCAATATTATAAATAAAACAATAATAATTCCCACTATAAGAATAGTATTTGACATATTATTCACTAAATTTTTATTGATAGGTAATATATTACCTATTATATAAAGATTTCTAGACAAGTAAAAACAAACTTAATTATTCCATTTGTTGAAGAAAATTGAAATTTTTAATTATTACCAGCTTACATTTTCAATAATATATCATATCTGAGTAAATATTGCTAAAGTTCAATTTTTATTGCCATATCTTTCCCTCGATCTTCAAAATATATTTTTTTTGAAATAATGCAATAAAACACAGGTTAAAGAAAAACTCTTTAGATATCAGATTCTAAGAATTTGGATCAATTTTTATTACTATTTCACAAAATTATTACTGAATATTAGGAGAAAAATATGAGAATACTTATACTAGAAAAATCGACAGGAAAAATCCACTATAGTTCAATTATCAATAATGAAATCGATGATCTAGCTAAATTATTTTATCGTAAAATTACAGATTCAATTGACACAGATTCAATTATTATTAGTGGAATTAACTATTTTTATAATTTTAAGATTTATGACCATATGATATTAATTTTATATCAAAAAGTTAATCTCTTTTCTAAATTGAAAAATAGTGAAGCTTCAGAAAATAATATCGATGAAATTTTCTCGTTAGTTAGATCTGCAAGATCATATGCAATAGATCTCTTAAAACCACATTATTCCAGCGGTAAAGAATTTGAAAAACGACTTTTTGGTCTAATAAATATTCAAATTAAAAAAATTTTGAATTATCATTTTTTTGAATCCACAAATAAAGTTGGCCTTACAGGAATAAATTCTACTTTACTTCACGATTTTTTTGAAAATATCTATGGAATTGAATCAATATTAGAACTTCAACCATTTAAAATAAAAATCCGAAAAAAATCAATCCTTATTGAAGGTTCAAGTTATTTTAGTTCGAATGCCAAATTTCTAACAATTCTTTATTATTTTGACAATGGTGAATTAGATCGATATATTAAAAAAGGATTTGTCAAAAATTTCGAAAAGGTAATATATCTGGATGAAAAAAATATATTCTTAAATTCAGAAGAAAATTGGATGATTAATATTGTAAAAAAGTCAAAAATCATGAAAAAATCCCTTGTGCTTCTTGTAAAGAACCATGTAAATAACAAAGATTTATCGCAAAGCAAAAAAAAAAACATTCTATTTCCTATTGAAGACATTTTGTTACAAAAAGAAAGGCCATATTTTCTTGAAGATATAGTAAAAAAACACTTTATTGAAAACTCAGATATAAAAATATAGGTTTCTTTGTAAAAAAAAAATTGCCTATAAAGCGGGAAAAAAAAGCATGTACATATTTATTTTAGAACAGGAATCTGGAAAATTACGTTATTCCAGCTTGACCAGAGATCAATCACCTTCAACTTCAGCATTAATAGAAATAATATATCAGAATATTTTAAACAACAGAAATTCCACTAAAATTGCACTCAAAGAGCAAAACTATCACTTTATATTTAAAAAGTTTAACACTTTAATTATCATTTTATGCCAAATTTCTACCCCTTTTTCAAATTTGAAAGAAAATCAACTAAAAGATGAATATTTGGACAAAATTTTTGAAATTCTAAAAAAAAAATCATTAAATGTGATGGATTTAACATATCCAGAAATAGAAAATATAATATGGAGAAAAATCTTTAAATCTCCAATTCAAGTTAATATTATTAGTGGAGATATTTCTAAACGAGATAATATTGTAAAATCTATTTTTGGTATCGAGTTTACAACTTCCAATTATATCATGGATTATACTCCAGAGTCTCATACTATTATTTTATGGAAGGGAAGCGGATTTTTTGAATCAAACGCAGAATATATTGAAATTATATGGCAAAATTATGATTATGGACTTAGATTTCTACCACGAAATATAATTAAGAACAATTTTTTAGCAATGAAGAATTTTATAATTGTTTTAGTCCATGATTTAAAAGAAGGTTTAAATTATCATCAAAAATTATTAATCGATCAACTAGAAACATCTAAAAATGTTAAAAAAGTGTTAATTCTTATTGACAGCAATAATTTAGAACATATTGATAAAATTAAGGATTGTTATCACACAATTCCTATTGAAATTTATTCATTTTTGAAATTTAATGCCAAATATCTCACAAAAATTCTAAATGAGCATTTTGAAAGCGATTTTAATTTAGAAAAGGGCGAAAGAGATTTGGAAAAACAAAATCCCTGGTGTAAACTTAATTCAAAGTCAGAATCATTTACAATTAAATATCGAGTTTCAAACCTCAGTAAAATGCCACAGAACCTTACTAAACTTAAAATACTAGATTTAAGTGGTCTTAACCTCAAAAATTTGGTTGGAATGACCTCTCCCTTGCCAAAACTAACATCATTAAAATTACAAAGAAATCAATTAAGAAATCTTGCACCTTTTCCCTTAACCAAATCCACATTAAAATTCTTGGATTTAAGTTTTAATTCATTAGGTTCAGAAAAAGCACTATTATCCCCTTCTATTGCAGAAAATTTAGACCATTTGATTCTCACCAATAACCATATTAAATCTTGGAAAGCATTACAAAAAAGTATGCCAAATTTGACCAAGTTAGAAATTCAATGGAATTGTCTTGAGAATTTTCAAGATTTTCCATCAGATCTCCCAAAATTAAAAAGTCTTAATTTTTCCTTCAACAAAATACCCAATTTTGACCAATTTCCAACAGAATTATTTGATAAATGTCTAATTTATTTTGTAGGTAACCCAATTAACAGTTTTCATGGACTTTCTAAGAAAAATTTTGAGAAATTAATCAGTAGAGGAAGACAATATTTAAAATATGTTTTAGGAATAGACAAATATGCTGGAGCTTCAGGTTATTTTTTGGAATGTCTATTATCTCCTTATCCATTAAAAATTTTTCATAACATATTCAATCTTTTAAATACACAATCAAGAGAGGAAATTCATCAGATCGTATGGGAAGCTACCATTGAAGAACTAAACGATTTTTATAAAGAATCTCCATTGGTTCTATTAAAACTATTAATAGATAATTCAAGAGATTTAACTGAACTTGAATTGGAACGAATTATTTATGAAGGAGGTAAACCAGCTTTGCAAATTCTTGATTCTCTACCCAATGAACAAAAGAGGAAATATTCATCTGTATATGTGAAAATAGAAACACAACATCAGAAATCTCAAAATTTTATTTCGAAATATCATTGTAAAGGAAGTAAAAATAACATCGAATGGCTTGATTGACAGAAATTGTAAAATTAAGTATGTTTAAAATTAAAGATATCTGTTTTCCACAATTTTATCCATTGGGATATATCCACAAATAGCTTTTCTAAACTTCTTCCTGCCTCAGTTAATGAATACTCGACTCTTGGAGGTATTTCTTTATAAATTGTTCGATTGAGGATTGAAAATATTTCTAGATCCTGCAATCGAGCTGTAAGTGTTTTAGGACTACTTAGAATAAATGCAAATATTTCATTGAATCGTAATTTTTCATGGTTTAGTAACAATCCAATGATTTCCAATGTGTGCTTTTTTCCAAAAATATTGAATATTATTTTCATATAGCAATCATGAGAACATGATTTACCTTCTATACACAATGCCAGTGTTCTTGTGAAAGTAATTTAAGATTTTTTTATGAAATTGATGGCATTTTTGAGGAATCATTAATCATATTTTTCACTATTAACCATTACTTTCCATTCCGATAGTAACTATATTAATTCACTCTTGGAGGTTTAACTACTTTACATAATGAAGTAAAGATAAACAAATATTGGTGAAAAAAATGAATAATGAAAATAGAGAAAAAATAAATATTACAGCGGATATGGAAAATGATTGTGATAAACCAGAAATTCTTACCAAATACAATGGATGTTGTCCAGAAGAGCAAAAATGCAAGTGTCATGAACAAAAATAAGTCTAAAATGTTTTTTTAAAATAAAATTTTTTTTTTTTTTGTTCATTGGTAACAAATTAATATCTCCTCAATTCCCATTAAAATATATAAAATGGAAAAAATTGAATATTTTTTAACAATAAGAGACCATAAAAATGAAAATAGGTTCATAAACATCCTTTTTGTTTTCAAGCTAGAAACGATTCAAGTCTCAAAAATCTTTAAGAAATACATTATTATTATTTTCAAAAGATTTGCACTCTCAATTTTCATCTATTACGAAAAAACATAGGATATAGGAAATTTCAGGTGCGCAGACGAAATTGTTAAAAAAAATTCATTTATTCCTTGATTGTTATGCTGAGTTAATATTTTTTTTTAATAACACAATAGCTTTTTGCATTGCGTTAATGGTTTGTATGATATCCTTATTTGTTATTGCCCACGAACAAATACTTATTCGAATGACACTTTTTTGCTTCCATTTCGATCCTCCTAACCATATTTCTCCAGATTGTTGCAAAATTTTAATTAATGTCTCTGTTTTCTCTGAATTTTCATAGAAAACTAAGATCTGATTGAAAACTACATCATTTAAAATTTGAAATCCGATTTTATGTAATTCTTCTGACATTATATGAGCTGTATGACACAAATGATCAATAAGAGCAGCTACTCCATTTTTTCCTAAGTACTTCAATGCAGCCCAAAATTCAACAATTCTTGCTCTTCTTGACATTTCTGGAGTATAATTCATTCCATCCCTGTGGTTGCTATACAAAATGTAATCGCCATGAGCATGCATTGCTTTTAAAAATAGATCCCTGTGGCGACAGATTATTATTCCCGAATCATAGGGAATATTGAGGGTTTTGTGAGCGTCTGTTGAGAGTGAATTTGCTTTTTCAATTCCCCTTGTCAAATAGCTTGTTTTTTCCGAAGTTGCAGCCCATAAACCAAATGCTCCATCTATATGGACCCAAGCTTGATTTTTATTTGCAATATCACATAATTCATCTATAGGATCGAATGCACCTGTATTAACATTTCCTGCTTGAATAATTAAAATCGTACTCGAATCGATATCCCCTACTTCACTAACTATTATTCTTCCTTGCTCATCTGATGGAACTCTTCGAATATTTCTTTCTCCAAATCCGATTGTCGTAAGAATTTTGAATACCGAACTATGTGCTTGGTCACTAAGGACTATTTTAATTTCTGGAGATCCATTCAATCCATTCTTTTTAATATTCCAATCTTGCCTTTGTAAAAGAGAATCTCGAGCAATAATTAATCCCGTCTGAGTTGCAGAAGTTGTTCCACTAACAAATCCGATAGCTGAATTTTTCTGTAATCCGAATAGATCTATAAGCCATTTTTCACAAACATCTTCCAATTTGGATGCTATTGGTGACATATTGTAGAGTGCAACATTTTGATTCCAAGTATCCCCTATCCATCTCGCAGCTAGTGCAATAGGAAGGCCACCTCCATTAACATACCCAAAATATCTACCACCTGTCTGAATTACGGTGTTTGGAGATCCATATTGATGAAGTATCTCCAGTAATTTGATCGGATCTATTGATTCATTCTGCAATTCTTCATCAAATATTTGAAGATTGATTAAACTCTCTTTATCAGGAAAAATGCATCTCTGAGGAATTTTATCTAAGTATTCATAAGAAATTTCTTTAGCTTTTTCAAATATAGCTTTCGATTTTCTTTGAATGTGCATCTCTTCAATTAAGTCTCTCTGATTCTCCATATTTAATGGAATAAACAAAAATTTTTAAATTTTTTCCGAAAAAGTCTATACTTATGAGATTTTTTTGAGGAAAAAATTGTGATAAACCAGAAATTCTTGCCCAATACAATGGATGTTGTCCAGAAGAACAAAAATGCAAGTGTCATGGTCAAAAATAAATCTAAAATGTACTTTAAAGATTTAATTTTTTTTTATATTTCACCCATTGAATTATTAGGGTTCACTTCCATCAGGAAAATATTGATATGAATCCAGAAAAGCAGAAATATCAATGTCTTCACAAATCTATAATCTCAAATTTATTCTAATATTTATAGTATTCCTATACTCTGAAAAATCTAAATTAGAATGGAAGAAAAAATAAAATAAAATATCTACTCTATTGGATCAAGGAAAAATATTTCTTAATCAAATCTAATCATAAAAATTAAGCACAAATTTAGAAATAAAAGTGAGATTGCAGATTTAAATTCATAAAAATGAAAAAAAAATTTTAAATCCTTGTATTGATTATAAAAAAAGAAAATGGATGATAAATTATCAAAGAAGGAAATTTACTGTTTATACAAACAAATTATTTCAGGAGTATATAAATCTCTTAAACAATATAATTTTATAAGAAAAGGTTCAGTTAATTTCTATCGTTTCAGAGAAGAATTATATCAATGATTAAATTTTCAAAAACATTCTCATTTAAATAAACTCACTATATATATTTGGATTCGTCCAGTGTATTGGTTTAGACCAGAAGAAGGATATTTTGTATTTTCAATAAGATTAGGTGAATTGGAATCAGGTTTTGATAAATGGTATGAAATAAATTCAGAAGTTACTTCGATAATACATCATCATACTAAAATAATTGAAAAAAAAGTATTAACAATATTAGATAAATGCTATTCGAATAAAATTATTGTTGAAAATATACAATCCCTTAAGAAAATTAATTTATATGATGATATTGGTGTGTTTCATTGTGCATTGAGAAATAAAAATGAAGAAATTTCCAAACAAATTATTAGAAAAATTGTAGATAGATATAATGAAGACGATTGTAAAATTGATTGGGTAATCAATGAACGAGCTTATTTTATAAATTTACAAAATTTAGTCAAAAAATTGAACTGGTTTGAAATTCAAACTATATTAGATAAGAATAAAGAGAATTTCTTTAACCATAACCGTGATTTAAAAGTTTAGCATATTTTTTTTATAATCATTATAGTAACTAAAAATATTGTTTTTTGCGTTAAAATAATTATAATTTTTTATATTCTATTATTAATCCAATTTCTTCAAGACTCCTCCAATTTGGTTCACATAAACTTATTCTCTCTAATTATGATTAAATTTTACATATTCCTAAACATTTTCATGTAACTTGAATAAATAAAAATTAAAGGCACTTATTATGAAACTTAAAATTCCAATTTTTTTGATATTCCAATATTTAAGCCTTTAGGTTTCATTAACTACGAAAAAAGGTTTGTAATAGAGTCTACAATAACTTTTTAATAACATGCAATATTGACGATCTCAATAGATACTTCTCTTCGATAAAATTTCATAAATTTATTTATTTTTATATCAAAATGAGAAAAAAATATCTATGCCTCGGTGGCCTAGCCCGGGAAGGCAATGGACTGAAGATCCATGCATCGCTGGTTCAAATCCGGCCCGAGGCACCATTCTTTCTTTTCACAAAAATGTAATTAAGTAAAATTTTTGCACAATGAATTATTTCTTATCTAAACGGGAATTTCTTCTTCTCAAATTTGAATAATGTTTTCGCTTTGAAGGCAGACTATCAGCATAATTATCCATCATTTCATTAAATAACTCTGCACCCAAAGATAATTCATAAGTTTCAGAATTAGATGATCTTTTCCTATGATCATGAAAAGTGATCCTACGTTCAGTGCGCAATTTGAATGGAAGATCAAATAATTTTTTAATATCTTCTAAAAATTGTTTACTACCAGTTGTTATAATGGTTGACTGCGTTTTTCCATCACCATCATAATAACCCAATAGAAAGGCTAAATCAAAAGAACGCGAATTCAAAAATGGAAAAGTAATAAATTTGGATTTATTTGGTATACAACCATGCTTGGCTAAGTCCTTACATATTTTTTTTCTACTGATCCACAAACGAGCAATATTTTCATGAATATTAATTTTTTTTGCATCATACCCAATGGAATTACAAAAACGAATTAAATGTGAAATATATTTGATATGTTGAGAAATTCTTAATTGTTTGAAATCTTTTCTGATATTTCCATCAGCATAGATAAAACCTAACCAATAGGCTTTTGTTTTAGAATCAATTTTATGAAAATAAGATTCATTTACAGGAATTTTTATAAATTTAGAACTATGATGAGTAATAAAATATGACGCCTCAATGAGCTAATTGAATTAATAAATTTAAACTTCACATTTTTAATTTGCTATTTCAAGCAAATAGATAAAAAAAAAAAAAAAAAAAATTACTTCATTTGTGATAATTCATCAGCAGTTGTATCTCCACATGCAGGACAAAATCGGATTTTCTTTGTTAATTTTTCCCCACACTGTCTACAGTAAAAATACGACCGTTCTACAACAGTATCCTGATATTTAGGCATGGTAATTTCTTTTTGAGGTGAATTTAAGAGGATTCGATCATAATTTTGGTTCAATCCAACTTTTTTGATAAAATTCTGTTTTTGGCGTTCATTTTCAGCTTTAGTTTTTGGATCAACAAATATTAATTTAGTTATCCCACAAAGCATCATTCCACCAATTATTAATCCAAAAATAAGCTTGGGACCATCAAAAAAGGAATCCAAAGCAGAGCCTCCAAAACCACTATTATTCGTCATATCATCAGCTGACATAAAGAAAATAGCAAACATAATAAATGCAACTATAGCAAAACATATTAGAGACAGAGAACCGCCTTTAATATTCTTCTCTTTTTGAGTATGCATACAAATGGGACAGTATTCATAACGTTCAACATATCGATGGCGATGGTGGCTAGTTCCACTGTAATAAGATCTTCGATAGATCCTTTTACACTCAAGGCACACCATTCGATTACATTTTTCACAATGTGCTATAGCATTCCTATCAGGATGATAATAACACGTTGGATCATTTTTTGTCATTATGACCTTATTCTTTTTCTAGATTTTAAATTTTCACTCGATTTTTATGGGAATTCTTGACCAATAATTGGATTAATGAGTTTAAATGAACGGACCTAAATGTAAAACCAAAATCTAAAGTGTTTGATAATACAAATTTTCTTCCAGACCTATTTTTATATACATTTCTCCCTTTTTCTATTAGAAATCAATTAATAGAAAGATGAATTCAATGGAAAAAACAGATATAAAAATTAAAGATGTTAAGAAAATTACAGCTTTAGAACGAGAAAAGTTATGGGAAATTTACACCCCAGCCCATCAAAATGTTTCAAGAGAACAATTTTTTGAACGGACAACATTTGGTTTTGATAAAATCGCCATATTTTATCATATGACATCCCAAGAAATAATTGGAATGTCTGGTTTTAGAATTAAAAATACTAAAGTGAATAGGATCTCAAAAATTTCAACCATCTATATTGGATTATGTTTTATCAAAAAAGAATTTCGTGGGAATGGTTTAGTCCAAAAATCTTGCATAAAGATGGTATTATCTCTAAAATCAAAACATCCCTTCAGAAAAATATATTTCTGGGATGATATTGTCAGTTTGGACTCATATTTGATATTTACAAATTACGTTCATGAATATTATCCAAGTGTAAATAGAAAATTTCCTGAAACCTTGAAAAAATTAGTCAATGAATTGGGAGAATATTATTATCATGAAAAATATAACCCCGCAACAATGTGTGTAAGAAAACCGATTCTTTTTTCATACGATCAAAAAAAAATAACCCAAATGGGATTAGAAAATGAACATATCACCTTCTATTTACAAAAAAATCAAGAATATTTTAAAGGAGATGCCCTCATGACAATAATGTCAATTACTTTAAATAATGTGTATAATTGTTGGAAAAAATTGCAAATGAAGAAGAAGAGAAAAGGATTACAGCGAATCAACCAAGCAAATTTGGAAAAATCATCAAAACTAGGACAAACTCTAGTTTCAAATCAATTGATCCAAACTACGGGCTAATATCAAAGACCATTTAAAATTAAACCCTTTTTTTTATTTATTTACTTTTAATTTCCTTTTTTTTGCTTTTGCTTTCTACATCTTGAAGGATTAATAAGGTTCTGCACGTTTATACTGCTTCGGAGTATCAATCAATTGTTTTGAATTATTAGCATGTTTTAAAACCCAATAGGGATTTCTAAGTATTTCTCTTCCTAACCAAACTAAATCTGCAGTATTCTCAGATAAAATCAAATTCACCTCTTTAAAGGAAGATATAAGCCCTCCTGCTAAAATTGGAATATTTATTCCCTTTTTTATAATTTTAGTAAATTGCATTTGATATCCAGGCACAATTGGAAAATTTGGCTTGGCAGATATTATTCCTCCTGAACTAACATTTAATAAGTCAAGTTTTAGTTTTATATTTTCCTGAATCTCATTGATAATTTCTATAAAATCCTTAGGATGAAGTCCATCGGGAACATATTCATCACTGGATATTCGTAAACTGATAGGTCCCGAAAAATTGGTTTTTACTGACTTTATAATTTCCTTTAAAAAGGTAATATTATATTTCTTTTGACATCCATATTCATCAGATCGCATATTTGTCAGAGGAGAAAGAAATTGATTGATCAAGTATCCATGAGCGCCATGAATTTCAACCATATCAAATCCTGCGGCTTGTGCTCGACGAGCTCCCTCTTCAAAATCATGAAAAACTTCTTCAATCATTGATATATTCATTTTTTCAGGAACAGGATATTTTTTACTATAAGTTATATCCCAAGAAGAAATTCCT
>CAYPTZ010000009.1:0-12320 GCA_964413395.1 uncultured archaeon
AAAGAATCGCAGAATTAGTTCAAAAATTTAAAAAGTAATAGATTTTATTAAAAAGATACAAAATGACATGAATAAAAATTGGGAAAAAATCAATACTAGTCTTAATAATCTAAATACAACAATAGAAGAATCTTTAGATTCCTTATTGACAGGAATTAATCCTGATTCTATAAAACAAACATCACAATCCTTAAAAGAAATTCAAGATTCAATGGGAAAAACTGTTCAGGCAATAAATCTGGATAATATTATGAAAGAACTGCAAGGAATTACTGGTGATGGAATAGTTATTGCTTCTGGATCAAATAAAAAAGGTAAAAAAGGTAAAAAAGGGAAGAAAGGTAAAAAGGGTACCACAAAAATTAGCTCCAGTTCTTCAGGACCATACTCTTCATCTGATGAAGATGAAGACGAAGATGATGGTTTAGATGCAGATGGATATACTGCAGAAGAGCGAGAAATGATAAGAGCTTATCAAGAAATATATGGTGAAGGAAAAATCCCGCCACATCTTAAAAAGAAAAAGAAAAAGAAAGATCCTCATCTATTAAAACCAAGTGATTTCTTTGGGATGTAAAATAGTAATAAATTTTTATTTGTAGTATTTTTCCATTTTTTTTTAATTTCATATTGAAAAAGTTTTTAAAATAAAAGATCCTATTTAAATTGAAATCTTATTTTAAGAAAGTGTTATTTTTCGACTGTAATCTGTTTTTGATTATAGAAAGTGAATATAAAAATTTCTAAATTTAAAATATTAAAAGAATAGATTATGAAAATCATAATCGAGTTCTTTGTATAAAGTGAAAATTAATGAATTCAGAAGAAAAGTTTGACAGAATCCGGGAAGAAATTAGGAAATCTGTTCCAAAAACTGCAAAAATAACTGAAATTGAATTTGAAGGTCCCGAAATTGCAATATATAGCGCAAGTGCGGAATTCATTGGAAATGAAAGAGAAGAAATTAAAATATTAGTTAAGAGACTCAGGAAAAGAATTGTAGTTCGAAGTGATCCCACAATTAGAATGGGAAACGATGAAACCGTTGAAAAAATTAAAGAATTAATTCCTGAAGATGCAGAAGTTTCTAAAATAATGTTTAATGAAAATCTTGGAGAAGTTATTATTGAAGCAACTAAACCTGGTGTTGCAATAGGTAAAGCAGGGCTAAATTTAAAACAAATTAAGAAAATTACTCTTTGGATTCCACAGGTAATCAGGACTCCTCCTATTGAGTCAAGAACAGTTGCTTTAGTTCGGTCAATGTTACAAAAAGAACGTCAATTACAAAAAGAAATTTTTCGAAATATTGGTGTTCGAATCCACCGAAGTTTAATTCGAGATGAATTAAACATAAAAATATCTTGTTTAGGTAGTTTTCGTGAAGTTGGGAGATCTTGTATTCTCATTCAAACAAATGAAAGCAGTGTTTTATTGGATTGTGGGTTAAATGTTGGAAATCCGAAGGATCTATTTCCTTATTTAGATAATGGTAACCTTAACTTGGATTCCTTAGACGCAGTAATTTTATCTCATGCTCATTTAGACCATAGTGGTTTAATTCCTTTCTTATTTAAATATGGTTATGATGGACCTGTATATATGACAGAGCCAACACTTCATTTGAGTACAATGCTTCAATTGGATTACATAGGTATATGTAAACGAGAAGGAAAACCAGCACCATATTCTAAGAAAGATATAAAAAAAGCAATATTACATACCTATCCCTTATCATGGGGAAAAGTTACTGATATTTCACCTGATATGAAGTTAACTCTTCATAATGCAGGTCATATTCTTGGTTCATCATTAATACATTTACATTTTGGAAATGGTGATCATAATTTAGTTTTTACAGGTGATTATAAATTTCAACGTACTCGTTTGTTAGAAGCGGCATCATGTAAATTTCCTCGCCTTGAAACTTTAATCACTGAGTCTACATATGGAGGTGTCCAAGATATTGTCCCAAGTCGACATGAATCTGAAAAAACTTTAATTCAAGTTTTAAATTCAACCATAAAAGCTGGCGGGAAAGTATTAATACCTGTATTAGCTGTAGGACGAGCACAAGAAATTATGGTAGTTTTAGAAGATTTTATGTCTCGAAAAATGGTTGAACAAGTACCAATATATGTTGATGGGATGATCTCTGAAGCTACTGCCATACACACAACCCATCCCGATTATCTCAATTCAGAACTTCGTGAAAAAATCTTTCATCAAGGGAAAAATCCTTTTATTTCTGATATATATACACAAGTTGAAGGTTATCATGCTAGAGATGATATCATTTCAGGAGGGCCGTGCATCATAATGGCCACATCTGGAATGTTGCAAGGTGGCCCATCTGTTCAATATCTTAAAGGAATTGCTGATGATCCAAATAGTGCAATACTTTTCTGTAGTTATCAAGTTGAAGGAACATTAGGAAGAAGAATTCAAAAGGGATATCGTGAATTTCACTCCGCATCTGCTAATGGAAAATCCACACCTACTAAAATTAAGCTTCAAGTTTATACTGTTGAAGGTTTTTCGGGACATTCTAATAGATCTCAAATTATTTCCTTTATTAGAAAAGTAAAACCAAGACCTGAAAGAGTAATTACATTGCACGGAGAAGCATCAAAATGTATGGGATTAGCATCCGTCATCCATAAAAGATTAAAGAGTGAAACAAGATCCCCTGTTAACAATGAGACTATTGTACTTAAGTAAATAAAAATCAAATTTATAATAAGATATTTTCTTAAATCATCATCTTGTTGACAATCATTTTTTTGTACGAAAAACCTTTTTTTATTTTAATTCTTTTTCCCAAATGAATTATCAATGAGTGAAGTTACCACTGAAACGAAAGTTAATAAAATACCTGTTATTTCAATAACTCGGAAAACTGTTCAATTTATATCATTTTTCTTGATCAATTATGCTATTCTTGAATGGATTTTTAATACTGAATTTCAAGTATTAGATAAATTATTACAAGTCTTACCTTTTCTCGAATCTGCTAAAACTGCATGGGGTGCAGGTGCAGGATTATTAGAATACTCATTTGCCTTTTTATCTAATGGTCAAATACCTTACCTTTTGATTGGTATAATTGGTGTTTTTGGATTATTTTCAGGAAGAATATTCTGTGGCTGGGTGTGTCCTTCAGGATTTATGCAAGATTTATTCAGTGGATTTGTATCTGAGCCAAAAAGATTATCTGTAGAAACAGACAAATCAATGAAGAAAATCAAATCTGTCATTTTAGGATTTTTATTACTCTTATTCTTCATAATCTACTTCTTTTTCCATACAGATCCGACTACATACGCTGAATGGATTGCAAATTTTGGTTCTATGGCACATAATGGCTTAGAATATGCATCTCTGTCAGAGTTCCTATTTGTCAAAACACCTGACATGTTATCAAATATGTTTTCATCTGAATCAAGTATGTTTGGTTCAACATGGAAAATTATATTATTTTTAGTTTATGTTGTTGTCCTTATATCATCTGCTTATTATCCACGATTTTATTGTAGATATCTTTGTCCATATGGTGCTGCAATTAAAATATTTTCTAAACATAGTTTCTTAAAATTACAGAGGTTGCCAACACGATGTCCTGGAAGAAAGAAATGTGGTGTATGTGAACAAGTGTGTCCAAAACAAATAAGAATATTAGATGAAGGATTTTCTGGGTTTACTGGGGATGGAGAATGTAATCTATGTTTAGATTGTGTAGAAAAATGTCCTTACGATGCAATCAAATGGAAAGTTGGATTTTAATTTATATTTATATTTTTTAATATCTTCTTTTTTCTTGAATTGAAATAATTAAATTTTAAGTCGCATATTTAGAATATAATGGAATTCAGATTTTTAGATGATAATAGGACTTTTTCTATTTCTAAAGAATTCAATATTTCTATCCTTTCTCGTATTAATAGCTATAAAAAAATTGAAAATGATCATGCTATTGCCAATTCTTTCGATCAGCCTTTAATGAGTAATAGTCTCACCGAAATTTTAAAAAACAAGAAAAATGGTAAAATTTGTATTGTTATTTCTGATATTATAACCAATTCGTCAATCAAAAAGGTATTTAATGAATTAATTAAAAAATTTGATGATTTGAAAATTCCTGAAGAACATATTCAAATTATAATAGCAAATGCTGATAGAAAAAAAAATTATTCACAAGAAATCAAAGATCTAATTGGAAAACAAGCTGTTTATCGATATGACATTATAAATCATGATGCTAATGATCAAGAAATGAATGATTATATAGGTGAATCAAAAAATACTATCCCTATTTATCTTAATAAACATTATTTAAAAGCTGAAATTCGCATTATATTAAATCTCGTTGAACCACATTTTTTTTTTAAATATAATACTGCAAATTTGTTAGTTATTCCTGGAATATGTGGAAATGAAACTATTTCATATCTTAATATGTTGAGTTTAAAAAATTATTCTCAAAATAACAAAAAGAAATATACTAGTGAAAATCTTTTAAAAAATTCTGTTGAAATTTATAAATTGAAAGATGTCAGGCCTCATTTTCTTATTGAAATCAGTTCAAATTCTAAAAATGAAATTATAAAAATTTTTTCTGGATCTTATCAAATAATTAATGAAATGATTCAATTTCATGAAATGAATTTAAAAAAACATTTTCAAGGTAAATATGATGTTGTAGTTATAAAATTAAATCTTTTTCTCAATAAAAAAAGATTTTTTAATGATATTTCAAATATAATTTACGCAAGTAAATATTTACGTAAGAATGGTATATTAGTCTTAGATATTGAATCTTCTGATACGCCTGATATTTGGATCGGCAATAATTTTTTCAATAACAATTTGAATGCTGATTTATTAAGCGAAATCTTAAATTCAAAGTTAAATTACATTGAAAAAATGCTAAATTATCATTTTATTCGTATTTTACTTGAAAATCAGGTTAGAATTTTTTCAAACCATAATATAGATATTTTTAATAAATTTGGACTTCAAAAAATTTCAGATCTAAATAAATTTTTGAATGAATATTTAAAAAAAAATGAATCAAATAAAATTGCATTATTAGATGCAATTGATCTAAATAAATAAATGAAAAAAAACATATATTATTAAGGCTTATACATGAATAGGGCTAAGGGCACAGATGCTGCACGCCATTCTGCCACTTTCCCTTGATAATTTAAATCAATTTTATATCTACCATGATTTCCAATTATTACCATCAAACTTCTTTTTCGAAGCATCTTCCAACTCGAAAGAATCCATTTATCTGTTCTTTTGATAAGTTTTTGGATTAATTCTTCTGGATTACTTGCTCCAGTTCTCTGCTTTTTATGATATATTTCTTCAAAATCTAAATAATGAAGAAATGTGAGATCATGGCGATTAATCACTTTCGCAGCTTCAATCCATGTTGCCATATCATTAGATTTTGCAATTCCAAAGTTTTTTGCATAACGTGAAATATCTTTATCACGTCCTACAAAAACTGATTTCTTACCTGCATTCTCTAAATGTTTAAACAAATGAAAATTATTCTTTTCGAATTCAAAATCACCAAAAAGCATTTGATGCAGTGTTCCAAGTGTATAAGGATTTGAAGTAGATAAAAGCACTAAAGCATCTGCAGTTGAAATTAAAAATTGAGGTTTATAATATGTGATTTCAAATAACCCAAAATTATCGATCATATTAATGATAATCCGGTCTATTTTTCCCTTACTATTAAATAAATCTATAACTTTCTGATTAGCTGGTGGTAAATAATTGGGTACATTTACACCTAACAGGCTTAACACTGTTGCCGGAAAAGATGCAAGGCTTCCTTCTAAAGTTGGCATTTCTTCTTGTTGGTTACTCATTTTAATGCACTTGATATTTCCAGAAATTATTATGGTATATTAATGATTATCCAGTAATTATTTATTTTTTTTCTACCCTTATTATTTATTGTAAGTTAAATTATGTTTTGGAAAAAAAAAAAATGTATAATGATCTCCAATTTATAATAACTAGTTCCCCGTTAATTATAGGAAAAAAAATTAATACTGATATATTCAAATCTCCATCTTTTTGTATATTGCCATATCCATCTCACATTGAAAATTTTAATGATATTTGTATTATATCTAACAAAATCACAGTTAGTATCTATAATATCAATCCTTCTAATGAATTAATTCAACAATTTATCTCTGAATTGAAAGAAGATTTTAATATTTCCATTGAATTTAATGAAAAAATAGATGATTCTGTGTTAAATCATGTTTCAAAACTTAATTTTTCTGCTTCACAAGAAGAAGAAGGTTATAAATTGAGTATTTATGATAATTTAGTTATTCTAAAATCTATTACTCTTCATGGATTGTTTAATGCTTTTCAATCCTTTCGTCAAATCTTAGATACATCACAATTCATATCAAACGATAATGAAAAATATTGGCTAATTCCTTCATTGGAAATTACTGATTGGCCTACTTTAAAAATTCGCGGGATTTCTGATGATATTTCAAGAGGTAATATTCCTACAATCGAATTTTTCAAAGAAATAATATGTAAAATTAGCAGATTTAAAAATAATTTTTATGCAATTTATATAGAAGATGTCTTTAGGTGTTCCAAACATCCTAACATTGGAAAAAATTATTCTCAAATTACTCCTGAAGAAATAATTGAGGTGGACAAATATGCTAAATCAAGATTTGTTACATTTATTCCCATTTTTCAAACATTAGGGCATTTTGATAATATCTTATCCATTCCAGAATATTATTCTTTGGGAGAATTTCCAAGTTCTCATTGTTTATCTGTTGCTAATGGAAATATTTATCCCTTTTTGAAAGATTTTATTGAAGAAATAAATCCTTGCTTTTCATCCAAATTTTTTCATATAGGGTTGAATGATTTTTATGATTTAGGGTATGGCAATTCAAAAGAACTGATAAATGCAATAGGAATAGAAAATGCATTAAAGGATCATATCAGAAAAATTAGAAATTTGGTAAACGAAACTGGAAAAAAACGAATAATAATCTATGATGATCTTATTATCAAATATCCCCAAATATTGAATATTTTACCTAAAGATATTATCATCATGATATCTGAAAAGAATTTTGATAAAAAAATATCAAAAATTGACAACATAGTTAAATTAGGGTTTTCAATCATTTTCAATCCCACTATGAAGAGTACTTGCCGTCATTTTCCTGATTATGAATCTGCTAAAAATATTTTTCTAAAAATGAATAAAATAGCCAAAATTATTGAAAGAGAGAGTTATTTAAGTTTTGAAAATGAATTTTCAGATGGGAAAGAAATTGTATTAGGGCAAGTTATTAATTGTTGGGGGGATTATTCTAATCATAATCTTAGAGAAAATAATATATATGGCTCAATTTTATCAGGAACTATAAGTTGGAATTCAGATAATTTTATATTTAACAAATTTATAAAAGATATGAGCTGGGTATTTTATGGATTGGATAAGAAATTTGATAATGATATGTTTTTGAAAATCTTTGCTTATATGATAATTATCAATAGATTAATTCCAAAATTTAAAAAAAACCTCGAGATCAATTTTTTTGATTATTTCTATCAGAATTCATTTGAGAAGAGTTCCAATTTCCCCCAAAACAAATCTCACAATCAAATAATTCATATTTCTGAAGATATTTTAAACACTATGTCGTTAATTCAACAAAAATCACGTAGAAATACTAAATACTTACAATTTTTAGAATTTTCTGCCTTAATTTCAAAAAATCTCGGAATTAAGGAAAAATTAAGGCTTGATTTTAATAACTATTTTGATAAGATAGGAAAATTAAATTTAGATCAAAGAAATCATTATGCAGAGAAATTATTCATAGAAATTTCAAATTTAAAAACAGAAACCCTAACATTATTTGACCTTTATAAAAGTATTTGTATGAAATCAAGTAAAAGACCATATATAAAATATAATTTTGAACGGTTTGATAATTTAATTTTACAATATAATATCAAAAAAGAAGAATTAATGAAAGAGAATCATTATATTCCTCAATTCCTTCCATCTTTCTTTCTTTGGACAAAAAACAAGAAATCTGAATCAAAAACCAGATACTTTAAAAAAGAATTTAAAATTCATACAGAAGTAGATTTCGCAAAAGTTCAGATTATTGCTGGAAGTATTGCAAAATTGTATATTAATGGGGAATATCTTGGAGATACTATTAGTCGGTATTCAAAATCTCTGAAGGCACTAAAAAATTCAATTCAAGTATTTGATATTTCTAGTTATTTACATAAAGGTAATAATATTATTGGAATTGAAGCAAATAATTTTTTACATTCAAATGGCTATATTAATGTTTATTTAGAATACAAAGAAAAATTAAATAATCTTCAAATGATACACAGAACATTAATTTCAGATGATACTTGGTTATTTTCCTTAAATATTTTAGATGATCTAAGTTGGTCAAACCCTGAAAATTCAAATAATGAAATTAAGTGGAATAAGGTATATTGTTATGGAATGAGTCCTAAAGAATTTGGGATTCTTTATAGACCTTCATTATTAACTGGAGGAAAAAGTATTCATCAAGACGATTTTGGGTATGATGAAGAGTCCTTTTTTCTAAAGAGATATTAAAAAAAAAAGCAATTCATAAATTATTCAATAGAAATTCAATTGTTTAATAATCCGAAGATTAATAAGATTATTAAAATTGTAAACAGAATATATTGTGGAATAGATTCTATAAGGTAGTGTTTATTCATTTTCATACTTATTATGAAGAAAACGGCCATATTTCCTAAAATATTTATTAGAATAAATACAACTAAGCTTGATATATAGGGAGGATTAAGTATAAATGAAAGATATGCTAATGATATTCCCATTAATATAAATTATAAGGTTCCTTGATGCCATACTATCTTCACTCCTGCTCTTATTAATATTGATGACTCTTGTTTGTCAATCTCTTTTAAAAAGATTTTTTCACCCCAACCTGCATGAGCTAATCCAATGAAAATACTCAGTATTCCTGCGATCAATATGTAGATATTCATACGCTAATTTTTATTCTCTTTTGTATCAAACTTGTTTATAGGAAATAAATTTCAAAAGTTACAAAGAATTATTCCAGATATTCTGGTAAAATAAGGATGAAATTTATTAGATTATTTAGTCTTTAATATTTTGAATTGAAAAAATTAATTTATATTGATTGTGCATATTCAGGTATTTCTGGAGACTTAATGGTTTCGGCTTTGGCAAATTTAATTGGCATTGAAGAAATGAAAAGATATCTGAAATCTGTTTTAGAATCTATTTTAAAATCGGCAGAATATCATTTAGATTTTGTGAAAAAAGAAAGTAATGCTATTTCTGGATATTTCATGGAATTTACAATAGAGAAACAAAAAATTGAGCAACATTTAACCAATATTAAAGTTATTCAAGCACAACATGAGAATAATACTCCTTTATCTTTTAAAGAACATCATCATCATTATAGAATAATAGAAATGGAAAGGGATTTAGATAGTGCTTTAAATTGTTCAAAAATTTCAACATTAGGTAAAAAGTATGCAAAACTAGTATTTACAAAAATTATACACGCAGAATCTTCTGTTCATAATGTTCCAGTAGAAGAAGTTCACCTTCATGAATTAGGTTCGATTGATACAATATTGGATATTTGTGGAACTGTGTTTGGATTTGAAAAATTGGGTCTATTTGATAAACATATTGATATGAAAATCTTCAATTCTCCGATTTCAGTTGGAGGAGGGAAAATTAAAACTGCACATGGATTAATGCAAGTTCCCGCTCCAGCCACTTCGCATATTTTACAAATGAATCATCTAAAGTTTTCTCATGGACCATTTGATAAAGAATTAGCAACTCCAACTGGTGTTTCGATACTTGCAAGTTTGAAAGAACTTGATTTGTTAGTTGAAGAAATTCCTCATTTTCCATATAATATTGAAAAAATTGGCATTGGAGTCGGGTTCATTAAATTAACTGATCATGCTAATATTTTAAGGATATTCTTTGGAATGATTTCAGAAGAATCCCGACTTATTCAAAAACACCATATTCAAAATCTTCCTGAAATAAATGAAAAATTCCTGGGTAAAATTCATGAGGTTTATATAATAAAAACCAATATCGATGATATAAGAGGAGAAATTATTGGAAATTTAATTCAAATTGTGATAAATTCAGGTGCACTTGATATTTCTGTAATAAATACAATTACAAAAAAAAATCGACCAGGATATTTAATCTCTATCATATGTTCAAAAGAAAAATTATCTCAACTATCAAATATTCTTATTAAAGAAACTGGTAGTCTAGGTGTTCGTATTTCTAAATCACAAAGAATATGCTTAAATAGAGAAATTATTACACAAAAAGTCAAAATAGAAAATGTTGAATTTGAAATTCATATTAAAATTTCAAAGGATATTAATGGTAATATTATTCAAAAGAAATTGGAATATGAAGATCTTTTAATCATATCAAATCAAAACAAAGAATCAATTAGGAAAATTGAAGAGCTAATTTGGAGTAAGATTAAATTAGATGTTTAATATCATAGTTTATTTTAAATACTTTTAGTTGGAGTGAAATAAAGTAATTATTTAAATTATTGTACTAATATTATCGAAATTTTTTCGTTTTCATTTGAATTTGAATTAATATTTATTTTTAGTTTGATTTATATTTAGTTAAACATATCTTTGAACAAAATATTAAAAAATGCAAGTTTCCTTAATAACAATGTAAGATTTTTTTTGTGGGGCAGTTGGCCCATTATTGAACTCTAAATGAGGAAATATTATGCCTATAGTGAGTATGAATATTAGCGATTCTATGAAACGTTTTTTAAAAAAAATGGTAGGAACAAAAGATTATAAGAACAGTTCAAATGTTATGAGATCTGCTCTTGTCCGCCTCATGGATGAAGAGGGTGGCGTGTCTGGTTCAACATCATTAGAACATTCTGATTTTGCAAGTTTACTTCCCAAAATAACTTCAAGTGTTTTAATAACTTTACCAAAATTATCATCTAAGATTGAGAAAAAAATTACTAGAATTGAAATAAATTTTCACAATTCAATTATTCACAAATCTACTTTTGTCCATCAAGGATATAAAACTATTACATATATATTAGAAGATGCAATGGTTAACATTCAATCATTCATAACTGAATTTAGTGCAATTGAAAATCTCCATGCTTTTCGATATATCATCAATGATTCTGACAAAAAATAAATCTTTTTTTTAAGTGCTTTCTATTTGTTTTTTTTCATTAAACAAAAGAAAAATGCATCGGTATCATGTATATTTGGAAATAATCGTCTAGACTTAATTAAATCATATCCAAAATCCATTTCTCCCACATGATCAAATCCTGGAAGGCCAATATCTTCAAATGGTTCAACTATTTCAATATTATCAAATTTTTGCAAAGTTTCTGCAATAACCTGCTCATTTTCTTGATAATGGAACGAGCATGTAGAATACATTAAGTACCCTTCAGGTTGAAGGAATTCCAACCCTTTTGATAATAGTTTTTTTTGAATTTGGGCTAGCCTTTTAATATCATTATCATTTTTTACTCGTTTAATTGTAGGATCTTCTCGAATAATTCCACTTCCAGAACATGGGGCATCAAGAAGTATTTTATTTGGTTTATAGGGCCCAATTTGTTCCATTTTTAATTGAGTTGAATCATGAGGGAAGACTATTGCATTTTTTATGCCACATCGTTTAATATTTGAAGTTAATGATTTAATTCGCGTAATTTTAGCATCAATTGCAATAATTATTCCCTGCTGCTTCATCATTTGTCCTATTTGAGTTGTTTTACTCCCTGGGGATGCACACATGTCGATAACTCGGTCTCCTGGTTGAGGATATAGGAGATGGGCAGGGACCATAGATGCTAAACTTTGAATGTAATAAAATCCTTTTAAATATTCATGAGTTGCGCCTAATTTCAATTTACTATCTGTACTATCTATGTGAAATGCATTATCGAACCATTTAGTTGGTCTTAATTTGAAATCTTTTTTTTCTAATTGTTCCTTTAATTCTTCTGGACTTATTTTTAAGGTATTAACTCTAATTGTCTTAATAGAAGGTTTGTTAAATGCATTAATCCAGAGGATCCAAGTTTCAGGCATTATACAAAAGCATAATTATAAATATATAATTCTCTAAACTTTTTCATGGCAACTTACTCGCTTTCAAGAATCTCCACCTATGAAAATTGACCTTATCA
>CAYPTZ010000009.1:12330-15172 GCA_964413395.1 uncultured archaeon
AAATGCATTAATCATCCCTAAATAATCATCTGGAAAATTGATCATTAACTGTTTTATCATGAAAGGAGAATATTCATATTCCTCTGCAATTTCTTTTATTTTATCTGTATTTAAATTGTCCATTTTTTTACTCTTCTAATTTTTAAATGATTTTAAAGTGATAATGTGCGTTATTTATCCGCCCTTCCTTAAATAATAACCCGAATCAGTAAGAGTCATTAAGCTTAATGTGAAGTTTTGAGATCTGCTGTATTGATCAATTTGCCTTCCTTGTACATCATCTGGTCTTTTAATTCCAGCTTGCTTAACCCTTAATAGTGCTAATCCTATATAATTATCTAACCTATCAAATACAAAAATGATTTTTTTCTTAATGATCGATGAAAAATTCGACAAAATGTTTTCCATTTCTATACTTCTACCATATAAAAATGCTTTTTCACCAATACTATTGATTTTTATTGATTGGAGATCTTTGTGAATTTCTGGATATTTATCTTTAGCAACACTATAAATAAATTCTCCTCCTTCATATGATAAGAAAAAGGCTCTTTCGAATCCAGTTCTTGTTCTTTTTCTTCTCATATATCCAAGGTGGATCCCTGCATGCACTAATTGAAAATTTCTTGCCATTTTTTTAACATATTTTGTCATAGTTGTAGGGACTAAAAATATATCTCTAGATATATTTTCATATTGATAAAGTACATATTCTCCAGAATTTGAAAGTGCATCATACAATGATTTTGATATTGTTTCACAATATTCTTTCACAATATTAACATTTGTTGCGTTTAGTGGAACAAATTTTGTATCTTGGGAAATTTTCTTGTTGGTTGTTTTCTTTCTTCTTTTTTTATTTTTACTTATTTTTCCTGAGGTCTTTTTTACCCTCATTTTTGGAAGCCCTATATGTTTTGTCTTTGTAATTGGCTTCTTCTTATGAAAATTAGATTTTTTCCCATCTTTGTCCATAATAAATATCAAAATTAAAAATATTCAATTACCAATTAATTTTTCGTTGAAATTTTTTAAGATTTTTAAAAAGTATAATTATAAAAAAAAGGGTATTAATTTCCCTCTAAATCATATATTGTTATACCTGAGAGTAGTTTTGGTTCAAACCAAGTGCTTTTTGGAGGCATGACTTCATCTGCACTTGCAATTTCTTCAATATCGTGGATATCTACTCCAAATAAATTTATAAACAAATCATTTCCTTGTTCGCGAATGAATTTTGTTTCCATTAAACTAGGATCTTGATAATATTGGACATTGCCTACAAAGAAGAGGTTCTTATCAGATCGAGGATCTTTAATATTCAAAATTTCATCTAAGATTTTATTTTGTACTATTGTGACATCAAGTGAATCTTTTATAGATGAAAAAGATGTATCTTTTACTTGTAATAAATACCAATTATCTTTCAAACAAATAGCAATTTGATTTTTTTTAACTGGATTAAATGGACCATCTGCCAAACTGACAATAAAATTTTCCTGTAATTTATCAAGAAATTTTTCCTTACTCATTGGTAATTTTCTTATAACACGGTTATAAGGCAAAATCCAGATTTGATCGTCCGATGATATATATGTCATCAAATATTGCCATGGTTCTTTACCATTTGGTTGAGCAATTGTTTCCAATTTACTCTTTCTATACTCATATACACTAGCTGCTCTGTGATGTCCATCTGCAATAAATAATTTCTTGGTTTTAAACAAATCTTGAAGTTCAGAAATAATTTTTAAATTCGTTTCTTGCCAGATTATCTGTCTGTAATAATTGCTGGTAAAATCAAAAATTGGATTTTGAAGTTTAATCTTCTCAATAATCTCATTTATTTTACTATCAGCTTTAAAAACATTCCATACTAACCCAGTTGCAGCATTTATTGACTTAATGTGTTTTGTTCGATTTTTTAGAGGTTTAATGCGAGTATGTTCATGCTTTACTATCTTTTTTTCAACATAGTCTTGCAATTCTACTCCTAAGATAATTCCTTGTTGAGAAAAATCATGAGATTCTTGCTTATATATATAAATTGCGGGTTTTTCAGCTTTTTTAATGATTTCTTCTTTTTGAAAATTTAAAAATGTTTTTTGTGCATTTTCAAAAATTTCCTCTCCCTCTCCCTCTGGTAAAAGTAAATGAATAATTGATTTTGGATTTTTTTTCAATTCTATTTCTTCTTCATTTGAGATGACATCATAGGGATTAGTACAAAATTCAAGAGCATTTTTTGGTAGATAAGGTGTTATTGGGACTATACTTACCATGATTGATTAAATTTAAAATTTCTAATTAAATTGACTTTTTGTTTTTACTAAAAAAAATGAATTTGATAGGTAGTTTTAGTACTTAAAAAAAAAATTACATTTTTATTTTACTGATTTCATCAGTAAAAATGGATTGGTGGAGAATTTTATTAGAATCAATTAAATATGCTTTGTTTTATATCTGTAATATTGGTTTATTTTAGAATTGCCAAACCAAAAAGTAAATGAATGTATTATAAATCTAAAATCATTCAGGTGAAAGAAAATGGAAAAAAATGACTCTAACCTTATTTCTGATGATCATGAAGATAAATTTGAAAAAATGACAAATATTTTAACTGATATAGCTTATCTTCTTGTATTTTTAATTTCTATCCCATGTTTAATTGGATTAACTTTTGCAGGAATTTCCAAAGATACTGATAAAGATGGATTCTTGAATGATTCTAGTGATTTTGGGCTGTTATTCTTGGGCATAAGCCTATCATTTCCAATTTTCTTTTTTCTTTTCTTGAAGCTACGTAAGAAAAAAATATGGTATGAAATATTCCCTAGTACAG
>CAYPTZ010000009.1:15182-17637 GCA_964413395.1 uncultured archaeon
CAGGAAATAAAGAACTCACAATTGGGGTATTTGTATTGTTTTTACCAATATTTATTGTTTCATCTTTATATTTGATATTATCTCATATTTTTTCTGAACCAATTGATGCATTCAATATTTTTCAATTGATCATTTATGTCATATTGCCTATAGAAAGTATGATATTTTTAAAATTCTTCACAATTCAATTTCCAATTCTTGATTCTGCAGAAATTAATATTGAAAAAGCACCTCTTAACAAATATAATAATTCATCCTTACAAAAAATAATTCAATTAGAATTAGGAATAAAAATTGTTTTTGATGTATTAACGATTTTATTTACCAAAGAACCAATTATTTGTTTATTAGCCAATTTATTGTTTATTTTGTGTTATTTTATTTCAAATAAAATAATCAATTCCTTAAAAAAACAGAATTCTGAATTTAAATTATGTTTCCAATTAAAAATATTTGGTTTAATTTTTATTTTTGTATCAATAATTCAATTTGCAAGCATTTTGTTCAGTGAATTATTAGAAATCTCTTTATATATTATATTGATTTCAATTTTATCTGTCAAATTCTTAATATATGAATATTCTAATTTAACGAAAAAGTTTAATGGTGAATTATCTACATTTGAACAATTAGGCACATTAATCAATTTTAATTTAATTTTATCTGTTTTATTTTATTCAATTGGATTACTAACTTCTTTTTTTTATAGCATGTATATTCCAATTATTTTAAGCTTAGTATCGATATTTATTTATGAATTCGAGACAAAAAAATATCAAATAAAGAGTAAAACAACTCACTTATTCTTGATCCTCCAATTAGTTATCACGAATGCTATTTTTTCATTTGCTATTATCAAAGATAATATTGCAATAAGCTTCCTTATTTTCTTTCTGATATCATTCATTATCACTTCAATTTTATATGAAAAAGGAATAATTAGCAAATTATATCGTGATTTTTTAAATAATATTCTATATATTTTAATATTCTATGAAATTGCGATTATTTTTGCTTTATCCGCAACTAATACTAATAATTCTATTTTAATTTCAAATAGTAAAACAATGACTTGGGTATTTTTCCTTTCTTTAAGTTCCTTAGGCTCTTTATATCGACTTCATGCAATAAAAGCGAAAGGAACAAGATCAATTATATTCTCCCAACTTATAGTTCTATTTTTAGTCATAAACTTTATGGGATTATTTCAAATTTTACTTGACGCTCTATCGTCAAGTTCTATTGATATCTATCTGCAAATTAAAGATATATTTCCTTCAATTTTCTCTCCAACAGGATATTTGGTAAATATTTCAAGTGAAATCACATCTTTTTTTAATAATATTGGGACCTTATCAAATAATACAACAACTATTTTTAAATCTTCTATTGGACAAGCTAGTATTTTTCATATTGGGGTAGTAGGATTAGTTACTTTATTTGGATATCATCTAATTATTTCAATTCATAAAAAATATGATGTATTTCCACAATATTCCTTAGATTTTAATAAAGTCTTAGTCCATAGCATATTTACTTTTTTGATTTGTTTGTCTCTAATAAATATTTTCCAATCATTATCAGGTATATTATTCAGTTTTATAATTGGATCAATAATGGCAATTAAGATAATTGATAGCGTTATTGAATTAAAAAAAAATAAATCGAAAGATCAACCTTCTCAATTTCAGAAAACAAAGAAATTCTTTTTATTACTGAATCTTATCTTAATACTTTTATTCCTATTCACTATATCACAAGAATTTTTACTTAGAGAAACATTTCTTAGTTTATCATTTACATTAATTACATTCCTTCTCACTATTAATTATACCCCAATTTTATTAAAAAACATACAGCATGAAGAGATTAAGAATAAAGTAATTACTATTTTAAATACGATTATCCTTATATCGTTGGGAATTTTCATTATTCCTACAATTAAAAATCATTATTCAACAATCACTCCATTAAGTTTTCTATCCAATCCTATTAATTTCATTCTAATAGCTGGGATGAATTTATTATTGTTTTTCATTTTAGCATTAAAACAATTGAAATCTGGGGGATATTTGAAATCAGAATTGCATTCGTATCTTAAATTTGGATTCAATTTTATCTTTTGGGTATTTTTCCTTGTCTTATGTTTATATAATGAAATCCTCCAATTTATTCCAAGCTCTAATCTTAATCTTGGGTTATTAGTGGCATCGATATTAATATATGGATTTAGTTTTGTTTGCAAAATATATCAAAATCAACCTGAAACTAAAAAAATAACTACTATATATATGTTTTGGAGATATATTGAAGGAATAATGTTTGAAATTTCAATGGGATTACTTATTTCATTTGGGATTTTGATATCCCATTCAATTTTATCATATAGCAACATTTTTCTGGGAATTTTTGGATTACTCATTATAACAAAAAATAATGTCATTAATCTTTCTTC
>CAYPTZ010000009.1:17647-18795 GCA_964413395.1 uncultured archaeon
ATCTTGAAAAACCGAAATTTATCCAATCATTAATTGAATTTATTGATTTCTCATGTTTAATTGTTTTATGTGGATTAGTTTATTCAGTTATTGATATTATATTTATAAACCTCATAGACATAATTTCATTAAATATTGCAGCTTTAGCGATACTTTGTACATTTATAGCTATTTCAATAATCATCAATAATGTTAATTTAATACAAAAATACATAAAAAATTCAATTATCATTGTAGTTAATTCTATTATTTCCTTTTCATTGTTAATATGTTCAATTTTATTGCTAAATTATCATCCTGTAGCAATTTCTGTTTGTATTTTCGCATTTGCTCATATAAATATATATTTAATTCAAAAATTAATTGAACTGAAAGTTCATCTTAAGAAAATGCTTAGTGCAATAGTAGATTTTCTTTCTTTATTAAGTGTTGCTACAGTATTGTTATTTACAATTACAATAAGCAAATATTTCATCGGATTAGATATATCTGAATCTATTTTAATATCGATAGGAATTTTGTGGGTACTAATATATTCCAATCCGCTCTTCAAAAAATATATTCCGATTAAATATTTCAGATTATTTAACGCAGTACTAATGCAAATATGCAGTATTCTTCTGGTAATTATATTAAATATCAATTTCAAAGGTGATAATGGTAGTGTATTTGAGATTGATTTAATATCTTCATTAGCAATTTTATTTTCAATTATATTTGGTTCTTTGATTTATGGCACTATTCAGTTACATAAAGGAGAATTTTTATCAGATATTCAATATAAATACGTTCACCATATACTTACTTCCTTACTTGTAGTTTCAATCTATATTACCGTTTTAAGAAATAACTTTTTATATGTTTACATTACTGAAAATGATGGATATTTCAATTATTCATTAATTTCAATAGGATTAGCCTTTTCGTTATATTTAGCATTTAGAATTATTCGAAAAAGTAATTATTATGAAGAATTTGTCCCACTCCAAAAGTCTTTGTATATTCAACTTATAATTTCCTGGATAAATATCATTTTTTGGATTCTTAATGCGTTTAATTCTTTAATCACCAATGCAAAAATTGTAGATTCTCTCTATTTTCTCATAATTTGTTGGGGATTATATCATTTATTAAAAATTATTAAATTT
>CAYPTZ010000010.1:0-18010 GCA_964413395.1 uncultured archaeon
CATTCTTCAATAAAAAATCCAAATAATTCACGTGTTTTCAAGAAAAATATCCACATTTATAGCCATTTAGATGCAGATGGCCTTTGTTCTGCTGCAATTTTAGCCCAAACATTTAAAAGAGAGCATATTGGGTTTCAAATATCTATATTACGCCAACTAGAAAAAGAAAATATCATTAGAATATCAAAAAATATATCAAAATTTAATCATTTTCTTATATTTTCTGATTTTGGCTCAGGACAAATAGATATTTTAAATGAATATATAAATTCAGAAGATTTTTTAGTAATAGATCATCATAAACCAGAAAAAATTCAAAATAATCCTAATATTAACCATCTTAATCCATATTACTATGATATCAAAGGAGAAAATGAAGTATCTGGTGCTGGAATGTGCTATTTATTTTCAAAAACATTAAATCTAGAAAATATTGATTTATCATCCATCGCTTTAATTGGAGCAATTGGAGATATGCAAAATTCTTATACAAATAATCAATTTGTAGGTGCAAATTTAGAAATTTTAAATGATTCAATAAAATCTAATAAGATTACTGTTGAAAAAAATATTGCGATTTCGCGTTCTAAATCACTTCCTTATGCATTAGCATTTTCATTACCAATTAAATTATCTAGGATATCTAATTCTTTTGAAGAAGCTTCGAATTTTCTTAGAGAAAAAAATATAGCAATTAACACAGATTTGGGTGATCCCCGAAAATTAATAGATTTATCAGATTCTGAAAAAAAAACATTAACTAATGCTTTAGTTCAACATGCTATTAAAAATGATGGACTTTCAACTAAAGAAATAAAGCAGATAATCACGACATTCTATTTATTAAATGATTTTGATCCATTATTACCAATTTATGATGCTAAAGAAATGTCTAGCATGTTAAATGCATGCGGAAGGCAAGGGATGCATTCATATGGTATTGCTGCCCTATTAGGTGACCAAAATGCATTGAAAAAAGCTTTAGAAGCAGTGTCCGAATATCGGAAAAATATTTCACAAGGAGTAAATTTATGTAAAAAAGAAATTAAAGAATTTAGTTCTATTCGGACAATTTATGGACCAACTATTGATGAACGAATAATTGGGACTATTTGTTCAATTTTAATTCATTCAACATTAAAAAAAGATAAACCATTATTGGGTTTTGCAAATTCTGATAATAATTCATTGAAAGTTTCAGCGAGGGCAAATAGAATTTTAGTTGATAAAGGTTTAGATTTGGGCATTATTTTACGGAAAACTTGCCAAAAATTAAATATCGAAAATCCTGCAGGAGGACATCCACCTGCAGCAGGAGCAAAAATTCCTAAAGATTCTTTAGACGTATTTATAGAATTAGTTAATAAAAAAGTGAAAGAAATTTTGGACTAAGAATTACATTCTAATTAATTCTGCTTCAAATCTTTGAATTTCTAAAGGATCAATCTCTTTATCAACAATTATTTTCTTTTTAATTCCATAATAGGCACAAGATAAATTAGCTGCAGCAATAATTTCAGCCTTTTTCAATGGATCTGAATCAGGAGTTGTTCCAGAAATTTCTTGTGCATTTGATTTAACTTTATTTAACAATTCAGCCATTTTAGTAACAACTTTAAAATTGAGTTGGTTAATTATGGCAATTCGTGTAATATTGTTAATATCAAAAAAGCCTAAAGAGTCAAATTTTGCTGAAAGAAATCCTTTTAAACTTATTGAGCTCTTTTCACATTCAATTTCTAACCAATCTTCAATTGCTAAATCTCTTCGTAAGAAAATTATTTCCCAGTCAATATTTATAGATTTTAAAAATTCTAATAAATCATTATTTATGCTTTCTGCCTTTATTATAGTATAAAGCTGAAGACCTGCATATTGCATACTCTTTTGTAAATAAAGGCCTCTTTGATGTAAACTACTAATAATTTTAAATTCAATAGATGAAATTCCTTGAATTGGATCTCTGATTTTAGCTTCTAATAAGATTACATTACCTTTTTCATGTTCAAAAATTCTATCACAAAAACCAATAACACTTTCATTATTTCGAATGAATTCTAAAATACCATTCATAGTGGGTTCCACATCCATTAGAAAAAGATCACTTTCATCTATAGTGACGTAATCATTTTCTCCTGATCCAATCGCTAATTTAATAGAAACCAGACTTACATCTTTTGATTCACCAAAAGTAGTTTGAACTCCTATATTTAGTGGTTCAATTTCATTTTCTAAGATATTTTTGTCAGCAAGCATTGATTCAAAAGGATCTGGTGATTTTAGATATTGATTTATTATTGGTGCTTCTGAAGCTTTAATTTGCAATTCATACTCTGTTAATTCCTTTTTAATAATTAAATAAAGGCCTCCTTCTCTGCTATACATCGATAAGGAAGTATTTTTATCTATAGAAGCATGAAATTTAATATGATCTCTCTTTCGACCCTGTTTATTTAATCTTTTTTTCCAAAATCTATTACCAATTGAATTGTCGGACATTTTAATACCTTTCCTTGCTCTTTAATAAATATAAGTAGTTGATTATTTATTTATTTTGTGTGAAAAAATGTTAAAAAAAGATTTCAAAAAGGATTTAGAAAATTTATCTGTCCCTAATTATATGATAGATAGAGCTTTAATCGGATTAAATTCACAATTCGAACCTATAAATCAATTGTTTAAACAAAGAACAATTCCAGAAAGAGATTGGAATGATGAACAAATAAAACAATTATTGTTTATTTTAAGTAACTTGGATTCAGATAAAGATCCAAAATCAATTCGAATAGGGGAAAGAGAAGGAAGAATATCCACACGAATTTTGAATGAACTTTCAGGAGGATTTTGTCATGGAGTCGGTAGGGGTGGTGAATTAACTGCAGCTCAACCAAAAGCTGCTGGTGCATCGCTCATGCAAAACTTAACAAATAAAATTGTTTTATCATTGATTCGAAATTTGGGTTTAGTGAACATTAAAAGTGCTTTATGTGTTCCTTTAGCTACTGGAATGAGTATTGGTTTAGCAATAAGAGGTGCCTTAAACTACTACAATATAGATTTTAATAAACAGAACATGGTTTTAATGACTCAAATAGACCATAAATCTCCAATTAAAGGAATAAAATTTATTGGCGGCGATATTAATATCGTTAATGGGCATTTTGGTCCAAATTATCATGCTGATGAAGGTGTTTATTGCTCAATTGAAGATATTGAAAAGCATTATAGTGAAAATTCTGATAAAATTTCAATAATTCTATCAAATTGCTCATTTTTTGCTCCCAGAGTCCCCGATGATCTTAAAAAAATAGCAATATTTGCTCAAAATAATAATCTCATACATATAATTAATAATGCTTATGGAGTACAATCTCCTGAAATATTAAAACTGATAAGAAGAGCAATTGATTCAGGTAGAGTTGATGCTATAGTTCAAAGTACGGATAAATCATTTTTGACACCAGTTGGAGGTGCAGTAATTACTTCTCCATATATTAAAATAATTGATAGTATTAGTAAAGCTTATGCAGGACGAGCCTCAGCCAATTCATGCCTTAATTTAATGGTTTCATTATTAAGTATGGGAAAAGAACGATATTTGGATGAAATAAAACATCAGAAAATTAATAGAATCCTGTTGGAAGAAAAATTAACTAACATTGCACTAAAAAATAATGAAAAAATAATTAAAAGTAAAAACCAAATTTCATGTGCAATGTCGTTAACATCACTATCAAGCGAAAATATTTCAAAATTAGGGGGATATTTGTATAATCTTAGAGTGACTGGCCCAAGAGTTATTAATATAAAGGAATCATCATTTGGTTCCTGTACAACAAGAGAAGAACTTCCATTTTCTTACATAGTGATGAATGCTGCGATTGGAGTTAAGAAAAATGATATTCTATCAGCGATAAAAATGTTAGAAAAAGCAATTTCTCAAATTAAAGATCAATAAAGAGGAAAAAGTTTTTTATTGTGAAAATACCAAAAATAGAGTAATATAAAAAATTTAGCTGAAAAAAAAAATGGGATTATTACAAGAATTTGCAAAGATCAATAAAGTTTGGCCAACTGCTTCATTTATTATACCGTTTTCACCATTATCTAACTTAGAATTATTCGAATTAGGATATTTTACAGCAAGCGATGTTCCATTTCGTTGCATCTCTATTAAATTAAATCCTGGTAGCAATCATTTACAAAATATTGCAATTCTTTATAATTCATCAACAAAACAATTTATAAGTTTATTCAATAAGGATGAAGGATTAGTATTTACAGTTTTTGAAGAGAATAAAGATAATATTGAATCTCATTTAGTGACATTGCAAACTAATTTGACAAATTTTAAAAATCAATTAGCACAAATGCCGACCGATTTACGTACTCAATTAACAAAATGCATTTTAGTTGAAAGAAAAGTTGATGAAACGATGCATCAATCATTATCGAAAGAATTAAGTCGAAAAGTATATTTTGCTATAGGAGAATGTAGAGAGCGTGCAGCATTAATTCCTGTCTTTCAAAATTCAAAAGGTGCAGATTTAGTACAGCTAGCTCTCCATAAATGGATGGATTTTGCAAAAAATCAAGATCAAGATCAACCATTTCCTACAGAAAGTACTATGGGACTAGTTAAAAATTTCATCCAAATTAAAAAATGGTTGAAAGATCTAATCACAAACCAACTTGCAGGAATATCAACATTAGTTGAAGAACAAAAAGTGGATTAATATTTTTTTTTGCTTTAGTTTATACAAAAAAAAAAAGGAAATTTCCCATTGATAATATAATAAAAACCAAAAATGATTTTTGTTAAGATACATTTAGATATTTGAACTATGCAGAATCCATTTGAAGATTTTTATCGTGTTTGGGATGCTCAAGAATTAATAAATTTCGCATTTTCGAAAGCTTCTTCTAAGCCCGCCTCATTACCTAAAATATTACCTAATATAGAACGAATAAAGCGAAAAGAAATAAAGCGAATTGAAAATTCTACCAACGTTTTAACCGAAAAAATTTCAAAAATTATAAAATCTGTTCCAAACTTAGATGAATTACCAGAATTTTACCGAAAACTCAGCCATCTTTTAGTTAATAATGACGATCTTAGGCAATCATTAGGAAGAATTAATGGAATATTACCAGTAATTAAACGGTTACAAAATGAATATCGTAGAAAAATTGGCTCAGGAGAAAATCCAAAACAATGTTCAAATATTCGAATGCAATTTTTTGGTAGATGCTCATCTATTGTCAAAAAACAAGCAGGAGTTTTTATATTTTTAGAAGAATGTCGTATTAAATTACAAAAGGTTCCAACAGTTAATTTAACATTACCAAGTGTAGTTATTGCAGGATATCCAAATGTAGGTAAATCTACAATAGTTGGGCATTTATCTACTGCAAAACCACAAATTTCAGAATATCCCTTTACCACTAAACAAATATTTCTTGGAACCTATTATGATGAACGAGGATCACGTTACTTTCAAGTCATCGACACTCCAGGAATTTTAGATCGTCCCATGTTTAAACGGAATAATATCGAAAAACAAGCAATTCTTGCATTAAATACTATCGCTTCATTGGTATTATTTGTTTTTGATCCAACTGCAGCTTCAGGATATGAGGTGGTAAATCAAATAAGTTTATTAAAAGAAATTGAAGAAAAGTTTTCTGCAGGTTTGGATATACCTATTAAGATTATCATTAATAAAATAGATTTTGCGACCGAAGAAGAGATAGATTTTGTGTTAAAACAACTAAATTTAAAGAAATCAGATGTTATTTTAACTAGCGCAAAAAATGGTCAAAATATGGATATAGTTCTAAAATATGTTTTAGATTTCTTCAAAGAAACAAATTATCGTAGATAAAAAAAAAAAAAGAGATTTTTCTTTTGCAAGACAGTCTTTTTTCAACCAAGGTTTACATGAAAAAATCATTCAGAATCTACTTTTTTTTTAAGAATTTTTATAAATTTGGTGGTAAATCGTAGATATTTCATGATTTACTCCAAATAGTTTTATAATTCCATTTAAAAATTCTTCAGAATCTAATTTTTCTGCGATAGCATCTCATCAACACATAGGATCAGGCGTTAATATTAAAGTAGCATCGGAGGGTATATTAAATGCCCAATTCTTTTCTATTGGAAGAGCTTTTAATTCAGGAAAAGGTTTTCTCGCTTCAATACCTACATCATTATAAAAACGTTCTTCCCAGGGATCCCATAACATCTGAAGCAAGGATTTTACTTTTTTATCTTGAAAATCCATGATATGCGATTTATTATCATCTTTTACTAACATGTGATATTTTTCATCCAATTTTGATAATATATCAATAATGTTGGAATCATTAGGTAAATCTAATTCACATGGCATTTTAATTACTCTTCGGAATGTGTGAAGACTAATTGTAATTTTTATTTTTTTCATTTTTATTTCCATTTAAAATTTGTATAAATAAAAATATTCAAATGATTTTTAATTCTTATGCAAAATAAATAAAAAAAAATTTGGAAAAAATTAATGTAATTCTATTTCGACATTTACTTCTTTTTCATTAGAATCAGGTAATGGGATAATATCACCATCTATTTTATTTCCATTAACTTTTAATGACACTTTATTACCATCACTTACTCTTTGGACGGAGATATTATATTTTACATCTCGAAAAACTCTTGTAATTTTAAATTCTTTCCAGGTTTTAGGGACCACAGGAGACACCTGTAAACCTTGAAAAGTAGGCCTCACTCCAAGAATCCAATTTGCAATAGCTACAAAATTCCAAGCAGCAGTCCCTGTTAGCCATGAATTCTTTGCTTCACCAAAAGTGGGAGCATCTTTTCCAGCTATAGTCTGAGCATAAATATAGGGTTCACAATAATGAATATCACTAATTTTTTCTCGAGCAGATGGGTTAATTCTCGTATAATAATCAAAGGCTTTATCTCCATTTCCAACTTTTGTTTCTGCTATCATAATCCAAGGATTGGTATGGCAAAATATACTTGCATTTTCTTTATATCCTGGAGGATAAGAAGAAACTTCACCTAGATGTAAATAGTATTGAGAATAAGCAGGCTGTAATAGAACAATTCCATGCTCAGTTGCAAGATGTTTATCTACAGATGCTAAAGCTTTCTGAGGATAGTTTTGATCTTCACCAACACCTGCCATTATACACATACCTTGAGATTCTATATAGATTTGTCCTTCTTTACAATCTTTAGATCCCACCTTATCACCAAAATTATCATAAGCACGTAAAAACCAATCTCCATCCCAACCATTTTTTAGAATTGATTCTTCCATTTTTTTTGCCCAAGATAAATATAATTCTACTTTATCATTGGAATTAAGTTGTTTATGGATATTAGCACATTCTTTCGCAGCTAAAACAAATTGACCTGCAATGAAGACAGATTCAGCAACTTTTCCATCTTTATTAGTTGTGCATTGAAAAGATTGATTGGGAGTATCTGAAAAACAATTTAAATTTAAACAATCATTCCAATCTGCTCTTCCAATTAAAGGTAGATCATGTTGTCCAAGCCTATCTTGAGTGTATTGTAAGCTAGCATGTAAATGGTGTAATAAGGGCTTTTCTGATCCAGGTTCGTTTTCATATTGTACCATTTCATCTATAATGGACAGATCTCCTGTTTCTTTTAAGTATTCTGAAACGCTTAAAACCAACCATAGTGGATCATCATTGAAATTGCTACCTATTTCATCATTACCCTTTTTTGTTAAAGGTTGGTATTGATGGTAAGCACCTCCAGTTTTCAATTGAGTTGCAGCTAAATCTAAAATTCGTTGTCTTGCAGAATCAGCAATTAAGTGGACAAATCCTAACAAATCTTGATTTGAATCCCTAAAACCCATACCTCTCCCTATGCCTGATTCAAAATATGAGGCGGATCTTGACATATTAAAGGTTATCATTACCTGATATTGATTCCAAATATTTACCATCCGATTTGTATGCTCATCAGGTGTTTCAACATGATATTTACTGAGTAAATTTTCCCAATAATTCTTCAATTCATTGAAAGCAATATCAATGTTTTGTGAATTAAAATATTTTTCAAGAACTTTTTTAACTTCCTTTTTATTTATTGTTTGAGATTCGGCGGGATCGAATTTTTCTGTGGGAAGATTTTCTTGGTATCCTAATAAAAATATGATTTCTTTTGATTCTCCAGCTTTTAGTGTTAAATTTATTTGGTGGGATCCAATTGGAGACCATTCATGAGCTTCAGAATTATTTGATTTTCCTTGTTCAACAACAATTGGATTTTCCCAACCTCTATATAATCCAAGAAATTTATCTCGTTGTGTATCGTATCCATCAATTGGAACTGAACAACCAAAAAATGCAAAATGATTTCTTCTCTCACGATATTCTGTTTTATGGAATATTGTATTATTTTCAATTTCAACTTGAGCAATATTAAAATTTCGTTGAAAATTAGTGGCATCATCATGTGCATCCCACAAACAAAACTCTACCATGGAAAAAAGTTTCAAATCTGCTTGAGATTCCCGATGATTAGTAATTTTACATCTCCAAATTTCTAAATTATCTCCCAAGGGTACAAAATATTGAATGTTTATTTCAATATTTTTATATTTCGAATTAATCGTAGTATACCCCAAACCATGTCTACATGAGTAATTATCCAATTTTTTTCTTATGGGTTGCCAATTAGGTGCCCAAAACTCGGAATTTTGTGAATCTCTTAAATATAAATATCTCCCCCCATAATCTGAAGGAACATTATTATATCTATAGCGTAGTATGCGCCTATATCTTGCATCCTTATAAAAACAATACCCTCCAGCAGTGTTTGAAATTAAACTAAAAAAGGATTCAGAACCCAAATAATTTATCCATGGAAGCGGAGTATCTGGTTGTGTAATGACATATTCTTTATTTTTATCATCAAAATGTCCATACTGCATAATAACTCGAATAAGTGAAATATATTAAAAAAATTTATTTGATTAGGGTTTTTAAATTTTTAAGTATCGATTTTTTTTTTTAAAAAATTCTGAAATAATACGTGAATCATCAAATGATGAATATTTTTATAATAGGAATAATTTAAAAAATTGAGAAAAATATTTCAAAATTCTATTTATGATTATCACAAAGGATCTCATCTATTGGAGATGATAATTCTAATAATTTCTCATACATATACATATGAGAAAAATAATCAAAAGAAGGAAAAAAAAAATGTCAGATACAGAAACTTACATTACGATAGATAATCTTGTTGGAAAATATAAAGGAACATTTGGTATTGTTCATGCAATTGACAAGGTATCATTAAAAGTAAAAAAAGGTGAAATTGTTGGTATTGCTGGCGAATCAGGATGTGGAAAATCAACCTTAGTTGAATTGATCACTGGTTTACCAAAATCACTTTTACACTATGAATCCGGAACGGTTAATGTGAAGGGATATGATATGTATGAAATCAGCCCGGAAGTCCGACGGAAGGAAGTATTAGCAAATATCTTGGGATATGTCCCTCAAGCATCAATGAACGCTTTAGTTCCTGTTCAAAAAATCCGAAATTTTCTTTTTGATGTTATGAAAGAAAGAGGAATAGATGATGAGACTCTAAAGAAGATTTATGCTTTAGGTAAAAAAGCAAGCAAAAAGCAAATCAGAGATATAGTGCTTGAAAAAGCGATTAAACATTTCAAATCCTTAGGATTGGATGAAAATGTTCTTGATTTATATCCTCATGAATTGAGTGGAGGTATGAAACAAAGGACAACTATCGCCGTCTCAACATTATGGAAACCTGCTTTATTAATTGCTGATGAACCAACCAGTGCATTAGATGTATCAACCCAAAAAGTTTTGATTGAAGTTTTTATGGATCTTATTAAAAAAGGTTATGTGGAAACTATTTTATTTATATCACATGATATTCCAACTTTGAGACAAATCTGTACAAGATGTATAATTATGTATGCGGGTCGTATTGTTGAAGATGGTACCATGGATTCAATAGTATATTCACCAATGCATCCCTATACAAAAGGATTAGTTGCTTCAATTGTATCTTTCAGACCTGATGGAAAGGAAGAGACTCAGCTTGTAAGTATTCCAGGAAGTCCTCCTGATTTACGAAAACAACCAAAAGGCTGTCTTTTTGCCCCTCGATGCCCAAAGCGAATGCCAATTTGTGGGAAAGAACGGCCACCATATTTCTTCCCAAAAGGAGAAAATCACCCAGTCTCTTGTTGGCTTTATAAACCGGAGGATGCTTAAAATGGAAGAAGAAAATGAACAACCTTTACTAAAAATAGAAGGATTATATAAAACATATGTTTCAGGGTTAATTAAAACAACTGAAAATCATGCAGTAAAAGATTGCAATTTTCACATAAATAAAGGAGAAGTTATATCTTTAGTAGGAGAAAGTGGAAGTGGAAAATCTACAATCGCCAATATGATATTGAGATTGATTAAACCAACGGCAGGTAATCTTTGGTTTAATGGAGTAAACATTCAAGATATTCCGATTAATGACTACTATTTAGATGTTCAAGAAGTATTCCAAGATCCATTTAGTTCATTTAATTATTTTTATAAAGTCGATCGAGTATTAGATGCAGCTATTAAATTTAAATATGGAAAAATTCCAGAACATAAATCCAGAGAAAAGATTGATGAAGTCCTTGATTTAGTTGGGATAAATGCCCGAGAAATTTTAGGCAGATATCCTCATCAATTAAGTGGGGGCCAATTACAACGATTTTTATTAGCAAGAACTTTAATTATTGAATGTAAATTATTAATTGCTGATGAACCTACAAGTATGATCGATGCTTGTGCACGAGCGGATGTTCTAAACCTTATTAAACAGTTAAGGGAAGAAATTGGATATACTGTCTTATTCATTACTCATGATATAGGTCAAGCCCAATATGTATCTGACAGAGTATTAGTTATGGAACAAGGAATTATCGTTGAACAAGGATCCCCTTTCAATGTATTTACTAATCCAACTCACCCATATACAAAAAGTCTGCTAGAAAGTGTCCCAAGTCTTTATCGTAAATGGCAATTGTAATACTTTTTTTTATTTAAATTTTTCTAAAATTTCTACCTACTTTGTAATTTTCAAATAATAGTATGAAATAGATATAAATTTTTTATAAATCCTATTACCTTTATGATAAATATTCCTTCTCCGAAATTACCTCCAACTGATAAAAAGAAACCTGCAGAAGATAAATGTATTATTCATGGTGGACCTTTACAGGGAGAAATATATCAATGTAAATGTGGTTCAAAAATGTGTAAATCATGTGCGATTGATAAGAAATATAATTCACTGAATCGTTTATGCCCTCATTGCTCTTCTGTGTTATTTGTCAAGAATGAAAAATGAAATTTTTTAAATTCCAAGACTTTCTTTCAATTCTTTCGCTTTTTGAATCATAATTTTTATATCTTTTTTTTTTAAAGAGGGAGTTTCAAGGATAATATTTTCACAATTATAATTGTCAAAATTATAATCATATATTTCAATACCATACTTATTTGGATTAAGAGATAAATCAGAACCTGGATATGGAGTAGTTACAAAAAAGTTAATTTTATCGATTCCTCTTTCAAGTGGAAGAGACTTTACCATTTCTAAAGTATCTTGAAAATAGGTGGCATTATCTCCAGGTAATCCAATAACAAAATATGCTTGAACTGCAATTTTAGCCTTTTTAATTAATGCAATGCCCTCAAATACTTTTTCTGGGTTTTGAAATTTAAAATTTATTTCTAATACTTCCTTAGATGCAGATTCAATACCAGTAGCAATTACTCTACAATTTGATTTCTGTAACTTTAAAGTTTCTTCTTCAGTTAAAACATCTGCTCGTAATTCAGCACCCCAAGGTAACATTTTTGGTCGGTTAATCAATTCATTTAAGAAATTGTTGAAATAACTATGGTTGATGTTAATATTATCATAAAAATTAATAAATTTAAAATTTGAACCGGATAATATATAATCTACTTCTTTCATCACTTGATTTACCGATCTAATCCGCATTTTGGGGAATAATTTTGTTCTAGAACAAAAGGAACATTGGTTAGGGCATCCTCGATTTACAATGATATCAGCCACAGAATAAATTTTTGATGTCAAATGTCGAGCAGGTAAAGGGAGAGAAGGTAAATCAGTAGTTTCTGGAAAACCAGTTGATATTATTTGATTATTTTGAGTAGATTCATAAAATTCTTTGTTTTGACGAAAAGCAATTCCTTTTGGTTTTTCGTTTATTAATTCCATTTTTTCAATCAAATATTGCTCATTATTAAAAGTAGATTCTACATTTTGATTTGCATAAACAAAATCGATAAATGGTTTTTCTAATAAAAGTTCAATTAACCATGGAAAAGATTTTTCAGATTCAGCAATGCAAATTGCATCAACATTTTTATTAGTAGATAAAATATTGCTATATTCAAAAGATACATGAGGACCACCTAAAATGATGAAGCTTTGAGGATTCTCAGATTTTATAACTGAAATTATTTTTAAGATAGATGAAAAAGTATTTGTTAATGCGGTTAGTCCTATAGTGCGATATTTATATGCATTCTTTTTTATATATTCAAAGGGATCGTTTATGATTGTACAATCTAAAATTTCTACCGAATATCCTCTTTCTTCCATAATCGCAGCTAATAGCATCAGACCTGTTGGAGGTTCCTTCAATAATTGACTCGATTCAATTAACAATCCATTTCTGTACAAAGCATTATCCCTAAAATTAGTTTCTTGTTGAGTGTTAAAATTTTCAGTTCTCCAATTAATCAAACAGATATCAATCATTATGAGTGATAATAATTGCTTTCTTTTCTTTTTTTTTTTTATTGAATTACTTTTTCATATTCAATTTTCTTGATATTTAAATGAAAAATAAATTAATAAATATGAAAATTTCCTTAATTTTTTGAAATTAAAAGTAAAAACTTTTGAAAACGTACTATTTTATGATCATTCTCTCTTTAAATTATATGATAATGATCAAATATCCAAATATTATTTATAAAACAATTTTAGCAGGAGATGCAGGAACGGGAAAATCAACTTTACTCCAGTCAAAATTGACAGGGAAATTTTCACCTGTAGAAAAGCTAACTATCGGAATTGATTTTGATTGTTATCCTATTGAATCAAAACCTGATCCTGTAACATTACTAATATATGATTTAGGGGCAGCATCGCAATTTTTGTTTATTCATAAAGCATTTATTATTGGAGCAAAAGCTGCAATAATTTTATATGATATTTCACGAATTGAAACATTATATAATGTTTCTCATTGGATCTCCCTATTACAATCAGAATATATTTCTATTCCTATAGTAATTGTAGGAACTAAAGCCGATTTGGTATCTAAGGATGAAATACAAAAAATTAATAAAAAATGGGATAAATTATCTCTTTCCATTCCAAAATCGGCTAATTTATTAGATCACATAATGATATCTTCAAAAAATATTGAAGATTGTAATAAAGCATTTTCTCACATAACAAAATTAGCTGTGGCTTGGAAATCCCAATTTCAGAAAATTCAATCGAATTCAATTCCAACAAAACACACTTATTAAACTATTTTTTTATTTTCATCCCATTTTTTATGGATTTCTTGAAATAATATTCTAATCTAGAATTTTATGAATGGAACATTAAAACAAAAAGAAAAAAAATCAAAGAAAAGTTTATAATAAATTCTGACCACAAGCGGAACAAAATTTTGAGTTGATATCAATTTTTGGGGCACCACAATAAGGACAAAGATTTTTATTTATTTTTGATACAATATTAGGTTGATTTTGACCTAATGATATATTTCCTGATGAGAAAGGTTGCTCTGAAGGGTTTTGTAGTATAGAATTAGGAACATTTCCTTGAATAGAACCACGGTATAAATTTTGATCATAAATACCACCAGAAAAGGATCCCATTCCATTGAAATCTATAAAATAGATGCTAATAAGTAAGGTTGAACTTTTTTGTAGGTAATAAATATAAATTCCTTCACTAATGAAAGTAAAAATGGATAAAATTATTATCATTGTATCATCAAAATTAATTAATAGCACAAATAATAGGATAATTTGAAATAATATTAATCCAAAATATATTTTACCTGTAGTTTGCTCTAACAACTTATGATTTTCATCTTCAGGATTTAAAGTTTGCATTTCTTTTATCCATTTAGCATACCAAAAGATTGTGAAAACTAGTAGGACAGCAGTGGTAAGACCAAATAAAAATATTATTTCTATACTCATTTGAGCTATACTGACGCTAAATGTATATAAAGTCTTAATAATATATACAAATATACAAGCTAATTCAAAATTATACATTTTCTTAAGAGAAGTATTTCCTGTCTTTTGCATCATCAAATTAAGTTTTGAAAGAAAATTAAAGAATGCAAGTAGAACAAAAACTGCAGAGATAAAAAATAATAGGACATATAGCAATAATCCAGAATGTTGACTTAAATATTGAGCAGCCATTTCAGAGTCACTAATAGCAGATAATTCATTCAAATCATCTTTAAAGACCAGTGATAATATTAGATATAATAAAAGTAACCACCGAGATTTTGTATATGTGTTTAACGCTTTACCAAATTTTGCTATGCTATCTTTTGCCGGAATATCTAATTGAGACATGATTTTTCATTTATTTTCCTTTTTTTTTCTTACTTCTTCAAATTATTTGTGAAATAAAAACCATTACCCTAAAAAATTTGATTGCTACTGAAATAAAAAGTAAATTTAGGATTTTAATCCTATCAACGGATATTTTTTATTTTCCTTTGCTGCAGTATATGAAAAATTTGCTTGAATGAAAAATTATAATAATAGATTTATTTGTGTTTAATAGGATTTTAAAAAGAGAAATTGAAAAAAAAAAAAATTAAAAACTCTAAATTTATGCTTTCTTAATTGCTGGAGTACCTATCTCGATGTCCATGACAACTCCGACAGAAACAGTTCTACCCATATCTCGAATAGCAATTCGTCCAAGTTCTGGATAATCTTTGAATTTTTCTAATGGAAATTTCTTTATTGGTTGGATCTTAACTGATGCAGCATCGCCTTTCTTTAAGAATTGTGGATTATCTTCGGTAACTTGTCCGGTCTTAGGGTCGATTTTCTTGATTAATTCAACAAATTTACAGGCAATTTGAGCAGTATGTGCATGTACTACAGGACAATATCCTAAAGCGACAGCGGTAGGGTGCCAAATTACTATAACTTGAGCGGTAATTCCACCATTTGGAAGGACTACAGAACATGGTCGCGCAGCATCAGCAACAACTGCACCTCGATAAATGTCTCGCATGGTAATTCCACGAATGTTAAAACCTACGTTATCTCCTGGACCTGCAGATTGCATAGCTTCATGATGCATTTCAATAGATCGTAATTCACCTTCAAAATCAGTTGGGGCAATTTTAACTTTCATTCCAACTTTCATCGTACCAGTTTCAATTCTTCCAACAGGAACAACTCCAGCACCTTTGATTTTGTATACATCTTGCACAGGAACTCGTAATCCTTTATCGGTAGGTTTGCTTGGAACAGGTAGAGCATCTAATGCTTCTAATAAACTTGGACCTTTCCACCATGGCATTTTATCTGAGGCTTTAACTAAATTATCACCAACAAAGGCAGATACAGGAACAAAAGTAACATCGTTTTCAATATTATATCCCACAACTTTTAATAATTGGGTAACTTCATCTTTTACTTCGTTATATCGAGCTTCTTTATAGTCAACTGATGCATCATCCATTTTATTGACTGCTAAAATGATTTTCTTTACACCAAGAGTTTTTGCAAGGAATGCATGTTCTCGGCCTTGACCATTATCAGCAATTGCAGCTCCAAATTCGGAGGTCTTTGCAGAGAATACTAAAATAGCAGCATCTGCTTGACTTGCTCCGGTAATCATGTTTTTAACAAAGTCGGCATGTCCTGGGGCATCAATAATTGTAAAATATTTACTTGTGGTTTCAAATTTTCGGAAGGCTAAATCAATTGTAATACCACGTTTTCGTTCTTCAGCGAGTCGATCCATGAAATATGCAAATTTCCAGGATTCTCGGTCTAAATCTTTAGCCATTTTTTCCATTTCACGAGCTTCTCGATCAGATACTGCACCAGAAGCAATTAAAACATGACCCATAAGGGTTGACTTACCATTATCAATATGACCGATAACAACTAAGTTCATGTGTTCTTTTTCTTTTGCCATAAATAACACCTAATAAATGAGTTCAAAGTATAATCAAAATGAATGTACCAAATAATATCCAATAAAGACAATACTTGAATTAGGAAAAAAAAAGAAGGAATATATATAATTGTGTGTGTTATTTGTAATACGATTTAATATCAATCAAATTTGTAATAAATACCATATTCAATTTCAATTTCTAATTTATCATTAATTGAATCACCTTATTTTAGTATTTAACTAATTGATTAAGCTTATTTCATATTAAAAATAATAAACGTTCGTATTACATTTCAATCATATCCAAAACTTTAAAAATAGTTTGAGTTTTTATTTTATAAGGTGTCAATTTCAAATCGTCAATCTGTAGTTATTAGTCTTAAATTACCTCGTAAAAAATGGTTCTTATGGCAAAATTATATCGATTATCATAACTTGACTTTTAGAGATCTCATTACACAAATTGTTAACTCCTATATTACCCTAAATAGTCACAATTTATCAATAGATAGAAATTATTTAAGAATTTTATCTGATAACATGAAATCAATAACGCTTAGAAATGATCTCCAAGGAATTACTTTTCGAATATCAAGGGATCTTTTAAAAAAATGGAATAATTTTTGCGTAAACCATTATCTGACCAGAACAAATTTAATTTTGATGTCATTAGATATAGCAGAAAAAGGAGATCAGATATATTATATCGAAGATAAAGGAGATACTTTTAATCGATTGGTAAAAATTGTGGAAATGATCATTACCACATTGGGCGCAGTGGATTATGGCCAATTACTTGATCTTTTTTCACAAGTGGATCATAATATTTTTAATAAAGCATTGAAATTAATCGAAGAGCAAGGTACGATAGTCAGAAAAGGATTATCTACATATTGTCCGGCAAATCCAGCGCAGACGAGGAAAGTATCAATTGAGTTTGGAAATTTATTATTAAAATTAATCTAATCTTTAAAAAAAAAAAATCACTTCGTAATGAAAAATTCATGAAAATTTTTAAAAGTTGAAAGGGTGTTTTTTTTCCAATTTTTTTTTTTCAATATACTATGGATATAGTATATGTGTTTGATAAATATAGAAAAATTACTCCTAGTAAAAACAAAATTTAGTTCTACAATATTGTTTTTCGCTTGCTAACTTCCAATAAAAAGTATAATTTATTAAATAATTTAAAAAAAAAAAAGAAAAATTACTCCTAGTGGCTTTATAATCCAAAATTTATTTACTGTCTATTAGTTTAGGAGTCGATTCAATGAAATTGCTATTACTTTAAAAATCGAATAGTGATAAATAAGAATTGTCTTATTGAAAATGGATTATTTTTAATTTAAATATTTAACAAAAAATAATTTTATAAATGAAATCATTCCTAAATCTAAAATTTATAAGAAATGGGTGTAAATAGATGAAAAAACAAAGATGGGGTTTTTTACTTGTAGGGATTTTTATGATTTCATTTTGTGCTATTCCATTATTAAAATCTACTGAAATAGATGCTACTAATGTTAGTCCAAATATTGCTGCAAGTAATGATGATTGGTTATTTACTGAAGGAAATCGTATTGTTGATATGCAAGGGAGACCGGTATTGCTGTCAGGGATTAATTGGTTTGGATTTGAAACAAATTCACAAGGATTTGATGGCTTATGGGCAACTAGACTTGATGATGCATTAGA
>CAYPTZ010000011.1:0-17463 GCA_964413395.1 uncultured archaeon
GGCATGTAATTGTCCAATTGTTTCAACTGATGTTATTGGAATCACTTATGGTTCATTATTTGATGCTGGAATGACTAAAGTTATGGAAGGAAATTTAGTAAAAATCTTAGCTTGGTATGATAACGAAGCATCATTTACTCATCAATCTATTCGTTTATTAGAAATGTTATAAGTTTAAAATTTCTAATCTTTTTTTTTCTTTCATTCATTAATAAATTTATTATTTGTAGAGTTGGATTTTAAAATGCCAGAAATTAAATTTAAAAACATATTGGATTTAGATATTAAAGGGAAGAAGATATTAGTTCGTGTTGATATCAATTCAAGCATTGATCTTGAAAAGAACATTATTCGAAGTGATCCTCGAATTCAAGCAATACTACCAACCATGGAAGCTTTAAAAGACGCAGCTGTTGTACTTATTGCTCATCAAAGTCGCTTAGGGAAACCCGATTGTATTGATCTACAACTCCATGCTGAAAAATTAAATGAATATTTAGGAGGAAGAGTGAAGTTTGTTAAAGATTTATTTGGTGATGATGCTATTACAGCAATTAAAGCTTTAAATCCTGGAGAAGTTTTAGTATTAAACAATGTTCGTTTGTGGGATGTCGAAACGACTGTCAAAAGTATTGAAGAAGCGGAAAAGACTGAATTAATCACAAAATTATCTCCTCTATTTGATTACTTTGTAAACGATGCCTTTGGTGCTGCTCATCGAGCTCATGTTTCTTTGATAGGTTGGCCAACTATTTGTGCTGGACCAACAGTAAAAAGAGAGTTAGAAATGGTGCAGAAATTATTCACTCCTGCTAGACCATCTGTATGGTTAGTTGGAGGTGCTAAAGCTATGGATAAATTTAAAGCTGTTAAATTTAATCTTGAAGCTGGAAATGTTGACAAAGTTCTTGTTTGTGGATTAACTGCCACTTTGATGTTAGAAGCAAAGGGAATCGACACTGGTGCAAAAAATCGAAAATTAATTCTTGAGGATCTAGAGGCAAATCGGGAAATGATTGCTGAAGTTGCTGAAAAATTTGCTGATAAAATAATACTCCCAGAAGATATGGCATATGAAGAAAATGGTCAACGAAAAGAATGTGCAACTTCAGAAGTGGCACCTTTAGATGTCAGTACAGGGGATATTGGTACAAAAACACTGGAATTATATAAGGCAGAAGTGGCAAATGCAAAAACGATTGTTGCAAATGGTCCACCAGGTATTTTTGAAATGGAAGTCTATAAACAATCTTCATTTAAAATTGTCGAAGCAATGGCCGAAGCCACGAAAAATGGTGCATTTGTTTGTATTGGTGGGGGTGATATGGGTGCTGTTGCTGAAATGGCTGGTCTTGGTGATAAAATTACAATTTCCACTGGAGGCGGTGCATTATTAAGAATATTAAGTGGGAAGGATCTACCATTATTACAGGTATTACGCAATAAAATGCCTTAATTTTTTTTATTTATAATTATTTTAGGAAAGCAAATTTCAAGTTTCTTATGAAAGATTTCATTTTTTACAAAAAAAAAATGGATTTGTTTTTACATCAATTAAAATATATTTACTTTGTTAATTTATTGAGTCGAACAAAATAATGAATTAAATTACCGAAATTTTTTCTGAATTTAGTCATCCAAAGCGTATTAGAATTTTACAGGAAATTGGAAAATCTCCCTTAAAAATGAAACAAATCAATACAATTATTCCAGAGATTTCCAGTTCTGAATTATCAAGACATATCAATCGTTTAATTGATAAGAAATTAATCTGACAAAAATTGAGAGATGATTCATTTTGTTTATCCATCACATATGGTTCGAGAAATCTAACAGAAGGAATATTATTTATTTTTGTTGCATCAAATCTAGCCATGAAATTTCCATCCTTTTTTTAAAATACTCATATATATTAATATTTATATAGAATTTATAAAAAGAATAACGGTAGATTTAACAAATAGACATATATGCTTAATATTTAATTTATTATTAATTTTTTCCATCCATTTTTTGTGTAAAGTGTTGATCTTCGGAATAATATAAATTAATTAAAATTTCCAAACCAATTAGTAATATTTGAAATCCAATCTTTCCAATCTGCTTGGAATTTATCAAATTGGGAATGTACAAGAGAATAATAACTAAATTTTCCGACTTTTCGAGCTTGAATTAAATTATTGGCTTCTAAAATTTTTAGATGATGTGAAACTGCGGGTTGAGTTTTTTGCAAAATGGCTTCCAATTCACATACACAACGATCCTTAGCCTTTAACATATCTAAAATTAAAAAGCGTTCTTTATTTCCTAAAGTTTCTAATAATGAAATTAATTCTCTATTTTTTGGATTTTCATAGAAATTATCACGCATTTTTGTTAATTTCTCATAATATTTTTGAGAATTTCCAGAAGAATCACAACTTTCGAGAGTTTCAATTATTTTCTTTTCTCTATTTTTTGAAACCATATGAAAATTAATCATTTGACAATAAAAAATATTTTTACAAATTTGCATATTTTAATTCATATCAAAATATTTTTATTTAAAAATAATTTCTCATTAAATAATCAAATTAATGGTGAAATGATGGAGAAATTTGTAGAAGAAAAAAATATTAGCTTTTTCGAAAAATATCTGGCAATTTGGGTGGCATTATGTAGTATTATTGGAATAATGCTTTCAATAATTATACCTGGTATTGGGGAGACAATAGATTCATGGCAAATTGAAGGAATTTCAATTCCTATTGGAATATGTTTATTTTTAATGATGTATCCTGCAATGTTAAATTTACAGACATCTGAACTTAAAAAATTAAAAAATAATCCTAAGCCAATAATATTAACCTTAATATCAAATTGGATAGTTGCGCCATTAGTAGGGGCATTACTAGCCTGGATTTTTGTCAGAGATCAAATAGAATTAGTTGTTGCGGTGATACTATTATGTTCAAGTCCTTGCACTGCAATGGTGTTAGTATGGGGCTCTATGGCAGAAGGAAATCAAGAACAAAATGTAGTAAACACTAGCTTGAATACTTTAACTATTTTAATTCTTTATGCTCCTGTAGTGGCTGTATTAACAGGGATTCAAAATATCCCAATTGATAGAAGTTTATTAATTATTTCTGTAGTTGTTTTTATTGGATTACCATTAATTTTAGGAATAATTTCTAAAAAAATATTGATTTCAGCTAAAGGTGATGAATGGTTTCATACCACATATCGCCCTATAGTGGGAAAAATTTCTATAGTTGCTTTGTTAACTACTTTGATTGTGCTTTTCTCCCTTAATGGAAGTGTTTTACTGGAAAATCCTCAATTATTATGGCGTGTCTCAATTCCTCTATTATTAGGATTTGTAATAATAGTTGGATATAATATTTTAATGACAAAAATATTTCAAATGAATTACAAAGAAGCAATAATATCTGTGATTATAGGATCTTCAAGTCATTTTGAAATTGCGATTGCAACTGCAGTTGCTATGTATGGTGTTGGTTCTATTGCGGCCTTGGGGACAACAATGGGGTTATTTTGGGAAGTTCCGATCATGCTAGGATTAGTTTATCTTGGAAAATATCTTCGCAAGAAAAAATTCTGGTCCTATAATGAACTTTAAATTTTTTCAGATTTTTTTTTACTTAATTTTACTTTTTGATTGAATATTTTAATAAAATTCCTTTCTCATAAATCTCTATACTAAAATTAATAAAAAAAATAGAAAAATGTTTGAGTTTGATAAAAATCATTAAAGTTTTCATCGATTCTTTTTTCTTGCTTGCTTTTTCTTTTTTACTCTTAACAAATTCTCTTTCTTAAGCATTTTTCTTCGCTTTAAAAATGCTTTGTATTTCTTTTTATCTCTTGGATCGCAAATTGCCATATCATCTATTTCTTCTTGTGTAAATACTGGTTCTTCGACTAATATTTCTGGATTAATTATTCCTTGTCGGAATTGTTCTAATGGATTAACAAAATACATTCCATCTGCAATTCGTTCATCTAATGCAAATCCAATATCTACTATTTCTCTTGCTTCAATATTACCTTCTTTAGTAACTAATGGAGCTTTATGGATTTTATTAATCACCATAAAAAAACTTGCATTACCCCATTCATACATATGATGAAGCTGTCTTCCTTCAAGGCCCACACTTCCCATATTTGCAATAAAGGTGGAAGAGAATAATGGATCTGCTTTAGACAGGGAATTAAGCATTTTTCCCGCTTTTGATAACCATAATCCAAGAGTGAAAAGAATTTTTTTTAAGAAAAAGGGTAATTTAGCAAAGAAATTATTACTAGCTTCTGTTGCATTTCCTTTCTTGGATCGAGCCCGATAAACAAAATCATATACTCTTTTACGAACACTATCAATTGTTGAATATGGTGAAAAGGAAACTTTTACAATAGATTCTTTTGCGCCAAGTTTTAATTGTTTTTTTATAACAAAAGAATACACAATGAGATTTCGTTGCCAATATCTACATCCCGCTATAAAACGATTAACATGAGGGTATTTTGCAAATACTCGGACAAATGAACATATTATTATATGAAATAAGGTCAATTTTTTTTCTGGTTCAACATTTTTATTAAATTCTTCAATAAAAGGAAGTGTTTTGGTTAAATCACATTGAGTTTGGAAGTATACTGCGGCCTCTGTTCGAGATTTTATCATAAAAGGTTCTACTGCTTTCATTGGAGATATTCTAAATACTTCGGTTGCATCTTTACGTGCCATTTGTTTAGCTCCTATTTTTTTATTTATTGTATTATTTTACTCTGGAAATTATTAAAATTTTTATTTACTTTCATTTTGCTAAGTAATTTAGCGAGATGAGTATTCAATGAAAATTAATTTCAGTAATTAGCTTTTTTATAAATTAATCCAATTTAGCTTTTAGATAAATACAAAATTACTAAATTTCTTATTATTGAATAATTTTTATATAAAAAATCGTTATAATCATTAAGGAATGAATTCAAAATTGAACGTTAATTAAACATAATTACGTGATATTTGAAATTTAATTACTAAAAAATGAAATTCAAAAATAAAATGTGAATAAATATGTCTTGGAAAGAAAATGTAAAAGTAGTTCTTAATCAGATTCGACCATCTCTTCAAGCAGATGGTGGAGATGTTGATTTGCTAGAAGTTAATGATGATGGTACAATTAAAGTTGCCTTACAAGGACATTGTCGTGGTTGTCCTTACTCACAAATCACATTAAAAAATGGTATTGAAAAATTGCTTAAAGAAAAAATACCTGAAGTCAAAGAAGTTGTAAATGTTTAAAATTTTTATTTACAATCCTCTATTTTTTATAGAAATTTTTCAGGCAATTAAAAAATAAACCCTCCTAATGCGTGATTTGACTCTCTTTCTATAACAAACTGCTTAAATTTGTTCATAAGAAGAAAATTTTGAGAATTGCAAATATAATAAAGAGCTAAAATAATAAAACAAATGATTTTTGTAGATTGTTGTAAAATATTTTAAAATCAAAAACCAAATAAAAATTTGTATCTTAAATTCAATAATAGCTAATGAAATATTTTTCATGTCTGATTGGCACCCTTTTCATCAAAATATTATTACAAATTGTAATCGTCCTTATGTTGATGTTATGGAGATGAATCAAAAAATCTTAAAACTCTATTTTGATACTGTAAATCCAGGAGATACTGTCTATTTTTTAGGAGATTTTGCCTTTCGTTATAGCAAAAATAGAAACCTTCTTGCTGACATTCTTCAAAGAATAACTAAACATGTAAATTGTCATATGATATTAGGCAATCACGATAAAGACTTAAGAATAGTTTATCAACAATATTTTGCAAGTATTTCCCAAATAAAAGAAATTAAAATCCAGAAACAAAAAATTATTCTATGTCATTATCCAATGCATTCTTTTAACCCTTCTCATCAAAATGCTTGGCAACTCTATGGTCATCATCATTATGATTCAAATACTGAAATTCTTGGAAAACGATATAACGTTTCTCTTGAAGCAAATAATTATTCATTAGTATCATTTTCTCAGCTAAAACATATTATGCAAACTCGGATGAATAATTGGGATTTTATCTCAAATGGGTTTTAATAATATACATTTTCTTAAAATAAAGAAAGAATACTCAAAATAATATAATTTTATAACTATTCATTATTATTGAATAATAACTTCTACTTATATAAAAAAGTGAATTTTTATGTATCAATTAGTTATATCTAACGCCGCCCAGAAATTTATCAATGAATTGGGTGAAATAAACTTCCAAAATAATTATGCTATTGTTATCGTTGATACTCATTGTTGTGGAGGTATGCTATTAGTTGAAATACATTATAAAGAAATGATTGCTGAAGATAAGAATATGGAATTATTATTTTCAAAAGATGAAACTGGGAATAGTTTTGATGTTTATGTTGAATGTCAAGCATTACGAGAAGATTCTTTACCAGAACAAATCTTAATTGATTTAAATCAAAAAAAACAAAAAAAGCAATTAGAAATAAAAAATGGTAGATTTGAAAAACCATATTCTGAATAATCTAAATATTACTAAAAATTTTCATCAAAATAATAGTATCCACTCTTTTTTTTATAATATTTACTTCTTACAAATTTTTATGGTAATTTTAAGAAACATATTTATGTGCTAGTTTTGCCTTCAAAATTCTTTTACCAACAATATACTATTGAATATTTATCACTTCATGCATTAGTATGGAAGTATAAACTATGGAAGAAATTACAACACAATTGAATTTGGATGATGATCAGCGAAAGATTTACAATATCATCCTTATGAAGGGATGTGTTTCGGTTAGTTCAGTATCTGTTTATCTTGAAATGGATCCTGGGCATGTTGAAAAAACAATTGAAGTTTTAGAAAAAAAACACTTAATTAGAAAAGCATCAGGAATAATTCCTCGATACATTCCCTTGCCACCATATGAAGGATTTGTTAAATATCTCACTAATTATTCTGAAAACATGGATAAAACTATTAATAATATTCAAGAAATTGATAAAACAAAAACAGTCAATTATGAAAAAATAAGTCAAAAGACCACAGCTGAATTGAATGATAAATTAGATTTGATGCTTTCCGAAACTAAATCAAAAACTCAAGCTACAGAAGAAAAATTGAATACTACATTTGAAAAATCTATTTCAAAGATAAACGAAAATGGAACAAATTTTAATCTATCGAATAAATCCGCCTTGGATAAAAATTATGAAGATTTATCAAAAAATATTTCCAAATTGAATGAGGATATTTCAAAAGAAAGTGCCAACCAAAAAATAAATCTCCAAGAATTTATTGATAAGATTCCTCCAAATTTCGGTGAAAAGTTCACTGAATTATTAGGTGAACAACGAAACAATCTAAATGGTTTTCAAACGACCATTTCAAAAGAAACAGGAAATATTCTTGTTGATTTAAAGCAAGAAATTGGGGATTATTTACGAAAATTTGATACCGAAGTTAATAATTTAAAAAATCAAAACAAAGAAATGCTCTCAGAAAATGAAAAGAACTTTCAAGGTCTGCTTAAAGATACCAATACAATCTTAAATGAAGTTCTCTCTACATCCATTAATGAAACTAATACTTTGGTTCAGGATATTAAAACTTCTTCCTCAAATTCATTAAATACATTGTTGGAGAAACAAAAAAATTCAGCAAATAAAACAAAATCTGATATTGTTACAAATTTATCTGGATTACAGGATTCAATTAGTCAAAAATTATCTCTATTTCAGACATCAATGGTAGAGAAAGTAGTAAAAAGATATTCTGAAGCAAAAACTCAATTTGAACAAAAATATGATGAAATGAAAATCAATCTTAATAAGGTTATAATGGCCAGTTCAGAAGACATAATTAATAAATTCACAACAATTGAAGATGTTTTAACTAAATCTGTAGCTTCAATTGAAGACCAATTGGATGATGGGAAGCAAGTATTAACCGAATCAATAAAGACAAAATTAAACACCCAAACAAATCAAATTGCTGAATTTACAGAGAATTTCTTAAATAAATTTAAAGAAATGAGTGCTACCTTCCAATCAGAAATAATTGAAGATATTTCAAACAAAATCACCCAAGTGAATACTTCTACAAAAGATTCCATGGGACAATTTTCGCAAGAATTGGATAATGCAAAAATATCTGTTCAAGAATTATTCCAAATGAAGGAAACTGAAAATATTGCCGTTATAGATGAAAGTAAGACAACTCTTGATAATGAATATAACTCTTGGGCTGATACTTTAAAAAATCAAGTTGAAACCACCACAATAGATTGTTCTACCACAATTTCAGATAATTTAAAAAATTCTCAAACTTCCATCTCTCAATCTTCATCTGAGCTTATTGAAGATATGTCAAATGCAATACATTCCACAACTTCCACAATTACTCAAAAAATTGATAGCTATTCTGGTCAACATATTAATAAAGCAAATACTCGATTGCAGGAGACAGAATCTAAAATTAAAAATATAGAATCGATCATATCTGAAAAAATTTCGACTCAAATAACATCTAGTGAAACAAATTTGGCAGAAATCGTATCAATTAATAATAGTATTGGGGAAGAGCATATAAATAAATTGAATCAGCAATTAGAAAATCTGAAAGCTATGTTTAACACAAATATTGAATCTCAATTAACAGGAATGAATAACTACAAAGATAAATCTATTGAGATTTTATTAGAAAAAGGTAATTTATTCAAAGATACAATTAATTCCACTATAGATTCCATGCAAACTAATCTTAGTGAACTGGTGGGAAAGCCAATGGTAGAATTACGTGGAACTATTGATAGTATGTTAGTAGAACATTCAAAAACAACCTCTGATATCATTAACAATCTTAATGAATCCATAAAATCTACAAATACAACTGCAGTTACTGGATTCAAAGAATTAGATGGTGTTTTTGAGGAATCTGTTAAGAAGATCAAAAATGGCGCATCCGATAGTATTAATTCTGGAAAACAAGTACTTGATGAAGAATTAGGAAAAGTCTTTGAGAGTGCTCTTAAGACTATTCGAGAAGTCAAAGACCTTGGTGATCAACCTATAAAAATCATGAATGATGCATGGGAAATGATGACATCAATCGATATTACAAAAGCAGAGAAAACTTGGCCTTTAGTTACAGAAGAATCTATTTATCCATATATTCGAGGAATGATTGAAACTGTTAAGGGAAAGCTTGTTATTGTTGTTCCTGATGTTGATGATTTACCTTTGGATCTTTTATTGAGTAAAAGAGCTCGAATGACTATTGTAACAAATTTCAATGGGAAATTATCCGATGAAGCCGAAAAATTAAAAGAAAAAGGTGCCATGATAATGGATTATGGGGGTAAAGATTTTATTGCTGTTAATCGTGATGATGAAGAATTATTATTTGCTCCTATTTCTGCGAAAGATAAACCAGTCACTGCAATCGTGAGCGAAGTTGAGCCCATGATCAATATTGTTGGTTCAATGATTACAGACTATTGGCGTCGTATGGCGAAAAAACTATAATTCCTTTTTTCTGATTGTTTAAAAAATTTTTTTATTCTTTTTTTTTTAAGAAGATACTCCATTTTTTTCCATCCATTCTCGAATCATTTGCTGGACTTCTTCAATGCGATTTTTGGCTATTTCTTTAACTTTCTCTTCGTCTACTTCAATTTCTCGAATAACTTTACATGGGTTACCCACAGCAAGAACATTAGATGGTATGTTTCTAGTAACTACACTTCCTGCTCCAATAACTGTATTATCTCCTATTGATACTCCTGGACAGATAGTTACATTTCCACCAATCCAAACATGATCTCCAATATGGACTGGTTTACTGTACCCTATAGATTGTATTCGTGCAAGTGGATCTATCGGGTGTAGATCTGTATATATATGGACTCCTGGACCAATTTGAACAAGATTTCCAATACTGACAATATTAGAATCTAAAAAAACACAATCAATATTCGCATAAGTTAAATGGCCGATTTGAATGTTAAATCCATAAGTACATTGAAATGGTGAAGATATTATTATACCATCTCCAAGTTTCCCCATTAATTGTTGCAATTGAAGATACCTAAAGCCAATTCTTTCAAATTCTTCCATATTTTTTGTAAGCGATTTATCATTATATTGAGATAATATATTTGATGCTTTATTACGTGCTGCACTCAATTCGTCATCCATTCCACTAAATATTTCTCCAGCTAGCATTTTTTCTTTTTCGGTTTTCAATTTTGATTTTACCCTTTTTTGTTTTTAAATTAACTTTTCTAAATATCCATTAAAAAATATTTGACTAGATTAAAGGAATAAGCTATATTGACATTTCCCATTCTAACAAAACTCATTTTTCACAATATGAATATTTAAGAATATATATTCATTTTAAATTTTTATCCATACTAATTTAGGTCTTTTGATGACTATATTTTTAGTGAACCTTTTATATGGATTCAATTGCTAATAAAAAATCGCTCAGCTTTGATACTCTTAATAGTCTTATGGTTGCATCTCGGGTGGTTCTAGAATGTAATTCCTTTGAAGAATCTGCTAGAATTATTTTTGATGAAGCGCGTAAAGTAATTGGGGCAAAAGCAGGATATGTTGCCTTATTATCAGAGAATGGATCAGAAAATGAAGTCTTATTTTTAGAAGCTGGAGGGTCACCCTGTATGGTAGATACATCCCTTCCCATGCCTATTCGTGGATTACGTTCAGAATGCTATTATACTGGAAAAGCAGTTTATCATAATAATTTCATGAAATCAAAACATGTGCATTTCATGCCATCAGGTCATGTGGAAATGAAAAATGTAATGTTTTCTCCCTTATCTATTGAAAATAAAGTGGTTGGAATAATGGGATTAGCAAATAAATCTGAAGATTTTACTGATTTGGATACTAAATTTGCAACTGCATTTGGTGAAATTGCTGCAATTGCGTTAAAAAATAGTTATACTTTAGATAAACTTCGAAATTCAATAATAAAGTTAGAAAAAGCAGCAAATGAAGTGAAAGAATTAAAATCTCTTCTTCCAATTTGTAGTTTTTGTAAAAATATTCGAGATGATGAGGGATATTGGCATCAGGTCGAAGAATATATAACACAAAAATCGGACATTTCATTTACTCATTCATTATGTCCTAAATGCATTAAAATTCATTATAAAGAATTTGATGATGATGAATAATTTAAATTATCTATTTACATCAAATTTCTTCTACAAAGAAATTGCTATTCATCAATGACTTCAGTGTTATAATTCTTGTTTTCTTTTTTTCAAAATCTATACACATTTTATATTCTATCCAGTTCAATTCGAATTGAAGTAACGAATTATATTACATTATGAAATGTGACAGTCAAAAGTCCATTTATTCTTATTATCTATAACCAAAATTATAAAATATTGTGCATTTTTGAAAACCTTGTGTGTATTCATTATCTTCAACATATAGAATTTGAAAATTCTTTAATATCGCATTATATGAATTTGTAAATAATTTGTCCAAAAATCGACCACAACTCTTTATATATCTTTATATTGTTATATTGAATTAAATCGTTTTTATGTACTTAATAAAGGTTTGGTCAAAATGATATCACATAAAAAAATTAAATGTCAACATCTAAAAATGGGATTTGCAGGAATTTTTATAGGATTTTTATTCCTTATTTCTGCTAATAACTTAAAAATTGATAATCAAATTCACTTTCAACAACAAGATTCCTCGGTAATATCCAATCTTGCTAGTGATTCTCCCTTCATTTCTCTATGGAATACTGAAAATAATTCGACTGATTCCAGTTTAGAAAATCAAGTGAAATTACCTTTGTTATCAACAGGAAACTATAGTTTTATCGTCAATTGGGGTGATGATACGAATATCGATACTATCACATCATATAATCAAAATGAAGTATCACATACTTATGATAATATTGGTATCTATGAGATTTCCATTACAGGTAATATTTCAGGCTGGATGTTTAATAATACTGGAGATCGCCTCAAACTTCTAGAAATTCGACAGTGGGGTTGTTTAAATCTTGGAAATTCTGGTAATTATTTTGCTGGTTGTAATAATTTCCAATTATCTACTATCGATAGTTTAAATTTAACATCTACCTTTAATCTAAAAGGATTTTTTCAATATTGTAATAATATTGGAAGTACAGGTAATTTGAATATCTGGGATGTTTCTTATGTCTCTGATATGAGCTATATGTTTTATGGAGCAACTAATTTCAATCAACCATTAAATTCTTGGAATGTCTCAAATGTTAAAAATATGAGAGGGATGTTCAGTGGAGCTAAGTATTTTGCATTTTCTATAAGTCTTTGGAATGTTTCTCAAGTAACTGATATGAGTTTTATGTTTCATGATGCCGATAATTTTAACCAATATATCGGAGGATGGAATGTTTCAGAAGTCACTAGTATGAGATATATGTTTCAAGGAGCACATAATTTTAATCAAGATATAGGCGGATGGAATGTCTCTAAAGCAACAAATATGGAATATATGTTTTATACGGCTTATGATTTTAACCGACCGCTAGATTCATGGAATGTTTCTCAAGTTACTACGATGGAATATATGTTTTATGAAGCCAATTATTTTAACCAAGATTTAAATTTATGGAATGTATCTCAAGTAATTTCAATGCATTCTATGTTTTATGGAACTAATCATTTTAATGGATTGATTGAATCTTGGGATGTATTTAATGTAAAGAATATGAGCCATATGTTTTGGGGGGCCGATGCTTTTAATCAGCCTCTTCATTTGTGGGATGTTTCTCAGGTAATAGATATGCGCTATATGTTTTGTGGAGCCGATTTCTTTAATCAATCCCTTAATTCTTGGGATGTCTCCAATGTTACAAATATGAAATTTATGTTTAATTCTGCATTGCGATTTAATCAACCGTTAAATCAATGGGATGTCTCCCAAGTCACAGATATGGATAATATGTTTTCAAATACGATCTATTTCAATCAAGATCTTGATTTATGGGATATGAGGAATGTTGAAAGTATTTTTGCGATGTTTGAATTTTCACGTAGATTTAATGGAAATATTTCTACTTGGAAAATTCCTAAAGTAACTTCACTAGCCAGTGTTTTTGACGATGCAGCGGAATTTAATCAAGATATATCTTCTTGGGATATCTCCAATGTGACCAATATGGCCAAATTATTTTGTGGTGCCAAAAATTTTAATCAATCACTAAACTCTTGGAATGTGTCAAATGTAAAAAATATGTTTGGCTTGTTTTTTGATGCTTCGTCTTTTAATCAACCGTTAAATCAATGGAATGTCTCCCAAGTAACGATTATGGGGGGTATGTTTCGGATAAATCACATATTTAATCAAGAATTAGACTCTTGGGATGTATCCAATGTTCAAGATATGGGCGGAATGTTTTTCCATGCCGATAATTTTAATAAATCATTAAATTCATGGAATGTCTCCAAAGTTACAGATATGGGTGAAATGTTTGGATTTGCCTATGAGTTTAATCAAGATTTAAATTCATGGAATGTATCAAATGTTATTCAAATGAATCGAATGTTTACAAATACATATAATTTTAATGGTAATATCTCATCTTGGAAAGTGCATAATGTAATAAATATGCGGAGTATGTTTGATAATGCAAGATCCTTTAATGGGAATATTAGTCAATGGGATGTTTCGAAAGTAGAAGATATGAGTTATCTATTTTTCCAAGCTGAATCCTTTAATCAACCTCTTAATTCGTGGAATCTTGCTACTGTAACTGATATAAGCTATCTATTTTTCCATGCTGAATCCTTTAATCAAGATTTAGATAATTGGGATATTTCAAGAATTGACGATATGAATCAATTATTTGCCTATGCATATGCTTTTAATGGATCGCTAAGTGGATGGAATACAGAAAATGTTTTACGCATGGATAATATGTTCCATTGTGCCTATGCATTTAACCAAAATTTAAGCTCTTGGAATGTCTCAAAAGTATATCATATGCGAGGAATGTTTGACCAAGCCTATGCGTTTAATCAAGATTTAAACTCATGGAATGTCTCAAGTGTCTTTGATATGGCATATATGTTTCACATGGCCACAAATTTTAATGGAAATATCAGTTCCTGGAATGTTTCGCAAGTTAAATATATGGAGGGAATGTTTTCAGAAGCGATCGTTTTCAATCAAGATATTAGCGATTGGAAAGTTCATAATGTTACACAAATGGATTATATGTTTTATGGAAGCAGTTCCTTTAATTATTCTCTTAATTCTTGGAATGTCTCAAAAGTTCGCAATATGGAATCTATGTTTGCTAACGCATCCCACTTTAATCAGCCTTTAAATTCTTGGAATCCACGATATGTCTATAACATGCGAAAAATGTTCATGAATGCTACTTCGTTTAATCAAGATCTCAGTAATTGGAATGTAAATCTTGTCGAAGATATGGGCTATATGTTTTGTGGGGCATTGTCTTATAACTATAGTCTGAATACCTGGAATGTTAGTAGCGTTACTAACATGGAGTATATGTTTGCCCATGCTTTTAGTTTTAACCAACCTCTAAATTTATGGAATGTATCTAATACTCTCTCGATGGAAGGAATGTTTAAGGCTGCTACTTGTTTTAGTCAACCTCTTGGTTCTTGGGATGTTTCTGCAGTTGAAAACTTCATTGATATGTTTGCAGAAATTTCATTATCTATTGAGCATTATGATAATCTTCTTATTGGATGGTCTCAAATACAATTAAATCCTAACTTAATTTTTAATGCAGGATCTTCTAATCACTCTTTAGATGCTTCTTATGCAAAAAATCTCATCATTTTTAGTTATAGTTGGATAATTCTTGATGGGATGATAGATCAAGTTCCGTCAGTTGCCACCAATTGTAGTGCCCATATGCTGGAATGGGGGGCCTTAATTACATGGTATTCCCCTGAATATACGGGAGATTATTCTGAAATTCAATATTATATTTATCGAGGTATGAATTCCGATACTGAGTTTGAATTAATCTATACTACCGAAATGCTCACAATTCATCAATATAATTCATACCAAGATTTGAATATTGATCATGGGAATGAATATTATTATCGGATTTTAGCACTTAATTATGCAGGAAGATCCCTATATTCACCAATCTTTAATATTAGTCCCTCTTGGATTAATCTTATCACCTCTCATACTCTTGAATTTAACCAAAATTTTTATTATCAACTTCAAACCATCGATAATATGTTTGTTGCTGATTATTGGATTAATGATACTCAAAATTTTAGGATTACTAATGATGGTAAAATTACTAATAACACTATATTAGAAGTTGGAATATATTATCTTGAAATTCGAGCTTATGATAATAGAGGTAATTTCTGTAGTTCTATTATTCAAGTATCAATTTCAGAATTACCATATTCTTCAAACACAACTACACCTACAACTGATCCAAAAGAGAATTCGACGATCTCTTTTTTTGATTCCACTTATAGTTATATCCTACTATTGAGTAGCATTGCCATAATTATTACCATACAATACAAAAGAACAAGATTTATCTAACAACCAATTTAATTAGGATGATAACTTTTTTTTTTTTTATAAAGGTTTTTTTTTATTCCAGTTATTAAAGCTATTTTCCCAATTAGACTCAGTTCATTTAGAAGCGATATGGGTTGGATGCTTATCACGATGGGATTATTTTTGAAGAATTGGATGGCTTTTATTTCATACCCCATTATTTTCAACCTGCATTTTGTGATAAAATAGAAGCACTTCTTAAATCCTGCCGCCGATCTGTTGTAAGTTCCTATCTTGAAAGCCTTCTTTCCCGAAAACGAAAATCCTATTAGAAATATTTTTTATGGGGACTCTAAGTTGGTTCTATGTGCTTAAGTTCAATTTAAACAGAGGTGAAAAAAACTTTTTTTGGGACAAAAATTAAAAAATTTCATCTAAAAAAGATTTTATGGGGACTATCCTACCTAAAAAACAATATATAGGGATTATCATCTAAAATTTCTTCCTAATACAAATTTTAAATCAAATTTTTACATTATTCGTTCTGTGTCATTCCAATCTTAGAAATCAATTTCTCAATACAAGCAAGAAATCTCAAAAAACAAAGATTTACATCAATACTTTTATCAACTACTTAATTGTATTACGATTACTTCTCCTTGAGTTGTTCCCGCTACTACCATAGAATTATCACTTGAAATCCCAATGGAACGATAGCGTCTCTTTGGCAGTTTTTGTATAATCTGTTCATTACCATTATCCAATGTAATCTTTTTAAGAACATTTTCCTTTGTAATTATAAAGAGTAGATTTCCATTTTGCGAAATATTTTTACATTGAAATTCATCACCACTAAAATAAAATTTTTCAGATAGGTTTTTTGACGTAGAATAGGATGCGATAACATTTTTCTCATTTTCTTCATCAAAGTATACTATCAAGAATGTATCTCCAATTGAATAAATTCTCGGTTTGCAATATTCTGGAAGTTTTTTCTTATATAATATTTTCTTTTTCGCTAAATCTATAATGATCAATCTTTCATTTCCAGCATAGTCTGCATCATATTGTATAAATGCCAATAGCAAGGCGTTATCATTCAAGCAAATATCGGTTGCAACACTTTTTTTTTCCAGAGTGTATCGAAAAATTTCCTCACATTTATCAATATTATACACATATACAGATGGATTTTCTGCAAAAGATTTAGATTCTGAAATTCCTAACACTGGAATATTCCTTGCAAAGCAGACATAACTCTTTATAATATTATCTTCTCCAAACAAAAATACTACATCCTCTTTTTCTAGGTTCCAAATAAATACTGAATAATCATGACTTGCCGAAGCTATCCAATTGTATTGGTGACAAAGAGCAATTTGATAAATCCCATGGTCATGGCCATGAAAAGTCTTTATTGTTGTTTTATCATTTAAATTTAATATTTTTATATCCCCACTTACTCCTGGGAATGCACCTCCTCCTCCGAATATCAGATCTTGATTATTATTTGCAAATAAACAGGATAAAATACTTGTATCATATACCTTTTGCAGTTCACCTAAATTAAATCTACTTGATAATTCTTCCTTACTAAACCTCATATTTTTAGGGATTTTTCTGTTTTTTTGTATGAACTCTTCCCAATTCATAAATTAACTATATCAAATGAAATTAAAAATTTTTCTTTATCTTGACAATATTTTTAATCAATTTATGGTAAATCTCATAAAATTTCTATTTAATTTTAATTATTATAATTCCTGATATAGACATTAGAAAATACTAAAATATTACTTAATTTAGTGAGTTAGTTTTGAATTTTCCGAAATAAAATGTTTTCATAGATCTTTCATCTGTA
>CAYPTZ010000012.1:0-17302 GCA_964413395.1 uncultured archaeon
AAGCAAATATTTGAGAGTTTAAATAACGAAGATAATATTTTTGCAGAGATTACTATTGAAGCAATAATTCACAATATTGAAATCCATATCAGTGAGTTTAAAATATCTCCTAAAAGGGAATTTCTTGAAAGTATTCAAAGAATGACTATTAAATTACTAAAGATTGCAGAAAAACAAAAAAACCCTGCTTTAATTTGTGAATCATACCTTTTAAATGCACAACTTGCTTTAAATAATCAAAGAATTGATCAGTCTAAAGTTTATTTTAGAAAAGCACAAGAAATAGCACAAAAGAATGAACTTAATTTTCTCGCTCAGAAAGTTTCTGATAAATATGATGATTTATTAAATAAAATAAATTCAGAGGAAAATTGTGATAATATCCATTATAGGTTTAAAAATTTAGATTTTGAATTTATGTTTTCAAAGATCACTCGAAATTTTGGGTATAATTTCCCCAATTTTACTCATACTCCAATATTTATTATAATTTGGATAAAAAAGGATGCAAATGCAAATAATATGATTTTTTATTTGAATGAAGAAGATTTTCCAATTGAAAATACTAAAATGAATGTTCAATCCTTCATTAGATCCAAGTATTCTAAATTTCTTGAAGATAAATCATATGATAGAATTAAAATTGATGACTATATGATAATAAAAAAAAAAAATAAGACTATTCAAATCGATTATGGATTTCAAGGAAGTTCTTTCATTGCAGAAAAGAAAATTGATACCCTAATAAATAAAATTAAGAAGATTAAAGATACTTGGATAAAAATATTTTTAAATTCTGATAAAAAAGACATTAAATTTGAAATCCAAAATTGTGTAAATGATGTTTTTTCCAAAAATCATTAATAATTTTCAAAATTTTAATTTAACCAAATAGAATTTCAAAGATTATCCTTAAATATGTATTTTACTCTGATTTTCAATAGATACGAGTTTAGTTTTAGGATATTATAGAAGAAAGAAAAATGATATTTTATTCTGAATTGCGAACAGCATATTACGTAGTACTAATTTTAGTAAACTATATTACGAATATACTATCTGGGTAAGGCAATATTCACATACCATAAGGATCTGATATCCATATTATTATATCTATATGACACGCTTATGTTACGTTACTTAGATGTGATGTAGGTGTCATAATATCTAAATCTCATCTGGATGTCTAAATATCCGCATAATATACGCGTATTATAACAAAAACCATTTTCCTTCAAATTTAAACAAGATTTAATGCATATTTTTAAGAAAAAAACATTTTGATTCTGCTCGAATGCTTAATTCTTTCATTTAATTATCTTAATATCAACTTATGATTGTTAAATTGAAAATAAAATCAAATACTAAGTTCTCTGTATATATTTCTTTGAATCTTTAAAAAAAAAATTTTATTTTTTGATATCATTTTCTTCTAATGAAAATAATTCTTCTACAGAAAGATTAAAAAATTTAGCAATTTTTAGAGCTAAAGTGATTGTTGGTTGCTTATGGCCATTTTCGATATAAGAAACAGTTTGTCGAGATACATTTAAAGCCGTAGCTAACTCCTGCTGTGACAACAATCGCTTTTTTCTCAATTCCTTAATTTTTATAATCATAACGAATTCCATTTTATATTTTTTTATATAATGAACAATTTTAAAGTAAAGAAAAAAAAAGGTTTTTTTGTTAATTGTTTAATTTAAAAATATTTTCAACCGATATATTGAAAAATCGTGCAATTTTAAGAGCTAAAGTTAAAGAAGGTACATATTCCCCTGCTTCTAAATAGTTTATTGTGGTTTCTGAGACATTTATTTTTTCTGCTAATTCAAGTTTGGAAATATTTGCTTTCTCCCTTAAATTTGTAATATTGGTGTGGAGTTGGTCTTTTTCCCTCATTTTTGAAAGGAAATAAGCAATGAATTCGTCAAATGCTACATTATTGTCTATAAACACTTTACTTTTCATTTGTGGGGATATTTCTTGAGTATATTTGTGAACTAAAGTATTAATGATATTTTCCAAATGTGTTGGATCAATTATTGCTGGAATATATCCTTCAGGCTTTACTAATATCGGTCCACCAGAAGTTGAAATGCCTCCTCCTGAACCGGCTGTTTCCACTTTTACGGTGTATATCTTCAATATTCGATCAATTAAATTTTGATGAATGGCAATATTTTGAATACGACTAAATGGAATAGTTGTTTTTGTTCTTGAAAGAATTCCATATTGGATAGTTATAAATTTCTCCGAAATTTGATATTCAAAATTTTTTTGATATATTCCTGCGAATAGTCGTGATATTCCAATTGTTGTAATATCTATTATCAAAACAATCCATATATACCAATTCCATACAATTGATACTTCAAAATTTGGAACATTTTCTTTTATAGCGAAAATGACAATAAATGCAACCCCAATAAGTATTAAATTTACTAAGATTGCAACTAGAGAATAGATAATTAATTGTCGCTTTGTATATAAAGTATCAATTTTATATATTGGTAAATTTTCTGAATTTAATTTGTCCATTTTATTTTCCTTTTTTTTATCTAAATAAAAATGTCATTTTTTTGTCAATTAAAGTTGACATTTTCTAATTAAAATATAAAAATACAGGTATATAAATATTGTCAACTAAAGTTGACAAAAAAATTTGAAATTGAATTTTTAAAAGAATAATATTTCATTTAGGGGTAATTTTATTTCATTAATTTATAGCGTTCATTTTTAATAAATACTGTGTTATTCTATGAAGACTATCGAATACATTAAAAATCTTTAGACAATTCGGAATGTATTAGTTCATAACAATATTTAATTTAAAAAAAAAAATTATGTAATCTAGAAAAATACAATATGAAAAAAGTTATAATTTGAAACTATTTTTTCAAATGCTCTTTCAATTCAAAATAAATAATTACATTACTTACTATATTGTTCTTAAAAATCTAGCAGAATTTAATATTGGTAATTAGCGCATTTGTTTATTTTCTATAAGAAATATGAATTAATATAAAATTAAATTTGAAATTCATTAAATAACTAAATTTAATTATTAAAAAAAAAAATTGAAACATCAATTCAAAATGTAACTTTTCAGTTGAAATGTTTGATAAAAAACTGAAAATGAAATCAGAAAAAAAAATGGGAAAAAAGTGGGAAACTTTAAATTTAATAAATCATATCAAAATACAATGACTAATACTTGTTGTTAATCTAATTTTCTTTTTTCGGTGAAGAATTTCACTGCAATAATCATATTTTTAAAAAAATATAGGGTATCAGAATGATCAATATTAGAAGACAAGAAAAAGATATATCAGGTTGTGCAATTATAGGAATACTCAATGAAGATGGCTCAACATCAACGGGCCACGATATAATTAGAGGTATTGCTACAATGCATGATCGATCAAATGGATTAGGCGGAGGATTTGCGGCATATGGGATTTATCCTGAATATCACAAATATTTTGCTTTTCATATTATGTATGAAACAAAAAATTCAATGGAAGAAACGGAAACATTTCTCGAGAAATATTTTATTGTTGAGCACTCAGAAGAGATTCCTTTTCAGGAAGTTTCTTCAATTTCATCACATCCATTATTAAGAAGATATTTTGTGCTTCCAAAAAAAACAGAACATTCCCCCATTTTAGGTGGGAAATTTGAAAAAATTGACGATGAAGAATATGTAGTGAGATCTGTATTTAAAATAAATACAGAAATTGAAGATGCTTTTGTATTTTCATCTGGAAAAAATTGTGGTTCTTTTAAAGCAGTTGGATATCCTGAAGATGTAGGTAAATTCTTTAAATTAGAGGATTATGAAGCCTATAGTTGGATTGCGCATGGTAGGTTTCCTACAAATTCACAAGCATGGTGGGGCGGTGCTCACCCATTTTCCTTATTAAATAGTTCCGTAGTCCATAATGGAGAAATTTCTTCTTATGGAATCAATAAACGCTTCTTAGAATCATATGGATATCCATGTACATCCTTCACAGATACTGAAGTAATTTGTTACTTGATTGATTTATTTAATCGAAAGAAAAATATATCATTTGAAATGACTTCAAAAATTTTAGCAGCTCCTTTTTGGAAAGAGATAGAACATATGGCGTTGGAAGATAAAGAAATTCATAAAAAAATCCGTACCATTTATTCGAGTGCTCTCTTAAATGGTCCCTTTAGTATTGTAGTTGCTTTCGAAGGGGGGATGTTTGGATTAAATGATAGGTTGAAATTGAGACCATTAGTCGCAGCCCGGAGTAAAAATCGTTTATATTTAGGATCTGAGGAAGCAGCAATTATGGAATCAAATGAACTCAATTCATTAGATAAAATTTGGCACCCTAGAGGTGGAGAAATAGTTATTGGGAGAGTGAAATAAAGATGCCAATTACCAATCAAACAAATGAATTTGAGGTAATAAGAGATGAAGATAAATGTATTTATTGTGGGACATGTGTGCGCCAATGTGCAAATAATGTTCACGTTATGGATGCGGACAAAGATAAAATGTACACAAATGATAAAGATTGCGTAGCTTGTCAACGCTGTGTTACTTTATGTCCTACTAAAGCCATTACTATAAGAAAAAGTCAAAGAACTTATCGAGAAAATCATAATTTTACACCTTCTGTAATTGAAGCGATATATAAGCAGGCGGAAACTGGAGGTGTATTATTAACTGCAATGGGAAATCCAAGAAAATTATTTAGCTATTTTGATCATATTCTATTAAATGCTTCGCAAGTTACTAACCCTCCTATAGATCCATTAAGAGAACCGATGGAAGTTAAAACGTTTTTAGGAAAAAAACCAAAAAATCTTAACGAAGATTTACCACCTCAATTAGAATTAAATATTCCAATTATGTTTAGTGCAATGAGCTATGGATCGATTAGTTATAATGCTCATGTTGCTTTAGCAAGAGCTTCACATGATCTTGGGACATTTTATAATACTGGTGAAGGTGGTCTTCACAAGACTTTATATAAATATGCCAATAACACAATTGTTCAAGTTGCTAGTGGTCGATTCGGAGTACATAAATTATATTTAGATGCAGCTGCAATGGTTGAGATTAAAATTGGTCAAGGTGCAAAACCTGGTATTGGAGGACATTTACCTGGAGAAAAAGTTTCGCCTGAAATTTCTCAGACAAGAATGATTCCTGAAGGTTCTGATGCAATATCTCCTGCGCCTCATCATGATATTTATTCTATTGAAGATTTAACCCAATTAATTTATGCTTTAAAAGAAGCAACTGAATATTCCAAACCAATATCCGTAAAAGTTGCTGCAGTGCATAATATTGCCCCAATTGTTTCAGGAATAGTTCGAGCGGGCGCTGATATTGTTGCCATTGATGGGATTAGGGGCGGTACAGGTGCAGCTCCAACCGTAATTCGTGATAATGTTGGAATTCCAATTGAATTGGCAATTGCAGTTGTAGATCAACGTTTAAGGGAAGAAGGTATCCGAAATGAAGCATCAATAGTTGCCGCTGGAGGAATTAGAAATAGTGGTGATATTGTTAAGGTGATTGCCTTAGGTGCTGATGCTGTATATATCGGTTCTTCCGCTTTAATTGCTGTCGGCTGTCATATGTGTCATAGTTGCTATACAGGAAAATGTAATTGGGGTATTGCAACACAAGATCCATATTTAACACGAAGACTAAATCCAAATATTGGAACAAATAAATTAAAAAATCTTATTCGAGCGTGGGATTTAGAAATTAAGGAATTGCTTGGTGGGATGGGTATTAATGCTATTGAATCTCTTAGAGGAAATCGTGAACATTTACGAGGTTTTAATATGAGTAAACAAGATTTAGATATATTGGGAATTAAATCAGCAGGAGAGGCCTGGTAAAACATGAAACGAATTGTTATACATGAAGAATATTGTATTGGATGTCGACTTTGTGAAGTTAATTGCCTTGTTGCTCATTCAAAATCAAAAAAAATATTAAAAGTTTTCAAAGAAGAATTTAGATTCAGAGATGCTGATTCTCATATTGTTATTGAACAATCAGGAGCTTTATCTTTTGCAATGCCTTGCCGACATTGTGAAGATGCAAGATGTATTGAAGCATGTATGGTTGGGGCATTATATCGAGATGAAAAAACTAAAGCTGTATTACTAGATTCTGAAAAATGCATTGGATGCTTTATGTGTTTAATGTCATGTCCATTTGGTGCAATAAAACGAAGTACTAAAGGAGATAAGAAAATTGCATCAAAATGTGATCTTTGTATCTCTGCAGGAGAAGATATACCTGTATGTGTAAAAAATTGTCCAAATGAAGCTTTAGCATTTGAGGAAATAAAGGAGGAGAAATGATTATGCAGTATGTAATTATTGGAGCAGGATTTGCGGGTGTAAAGGCTATTGAATCTATACGTGAAAATGACAAAGAAGGGGATATTACTATTATTTCTGATGAACAAAATTATTCACGACCTCTTATTTCTTATTTTCTTGGAAAAAAGGTTAATGCAGATCAAATGAATTATATTGAGGATAATTTCTTTAAAAAATATAATGTGAAAACCAATTTAAATAGTAAAGTACAAGATATTGATTTTAAGGAAACTTGCATTTTATTGGAAGATGGAAAGACTTATAATTATGATAAATTATTAATTGCTACTGGGGGCTCCCCATTTGTTCCTCCTATGCCTGAAAAAGATACCCAAGGTGTTTTCACTTTTACTCGTTATTCTGATGCAAAGCATATTGGGCATTATATTCATTCCAATGATGCAAAAAAGGCAATTATTTTAGGGGGAGGGTTGATTGGTTGTAAAGCTACAGAAGCTTTAATGGAATTAGGTGTAGAAGTGACTTTAGTAGAATTTGCTAATCGAATTTTAAGTATTAGTCTGGATAAAAATGCATCAAGAATTATTGAAGATGGTTTGAGATTTGAAGGATGTCAAGTTATTTTAGAAGATACTATAGAAGAAATCTTTTCAAAAAATGGGTGTGTTAATTCTGTTAAACTCAAGGGTGGGAGACAGATAGATACTGATTTAATAATAATTGCTATTGGAGTTCGACCAGAGGTAAGTTTTCTTAAAAAATCTTCAATTAAGATGAATCGCGGTATAGTTGTCAATAAATTTCTCGAAACTTCTATTAAAAATGTGTATGCTGCTGGTGATGTTGCAGAATTTGGATCTGTTGTTGCTATTTTACCCATTGCAGCAAGACAAGGAAAAACTGCAGGATGCAATATGTCAGTCTCTGATACATCAGAAAGAATGATTTCAGAAGAAAGTATTCCTATGAATTCAGTGAGTTTAGCACATATCCCTGTTATTTCAGCGGGATTGGGAAATCTCATAAAGGATATTGATAAATATGAAATTCTTGAAAAATATATACCTAATGAAAAAACCTATCGAAAAATAATATTACTCGATAATATTATTGTAGGGTATATTTTAGTTTCCAAGATAAATCGAGCTGGAATTTTAACAGGATTGATTCGGGATCATATTAATGTGGAAGAATTTAAAGATAAATTAATGAATGATAACTTTGGTCTTGTTTCTTTACCAAAAAATTATAGGAAGCATATTGTACAAGGCCCAGTATTTGAGGTATAATAAAGAGGGAAAGAAAAATGAAAATTGATGCTAAAGGAAAAAATTATAAACAACTTAATGAAGAAATTCGCACAGAATTGCGAAAAGGAAAAAAAATGATTGAGTTGTTAAATGTCAATGGTCAACGATATATAGGAAATAATCTTGCTGATAATGCCAAAATCATTATAAATGGTGTTCCAGGAAATGATCTTGCTTTTGCAATGATAGGGCCTCATATAGAAATACATGGAAATGGCCAAGATGGAGTGGCAAATACAATGAGTGCAGGTAAAGTTATCTTTCATGGTAGCGTAGGAGATATTTGTGGTTATGCCATGCGAGGTGGTTTTCTTTATATCAAAGGAAATGTTGGATATCGATCTGGAATTCATATGAAGGAATACAAAGCTAACCATCCTACTATTGTTATTGGTGGAAAAGCAGGTGATTTCCTTGGAGAATATATGGCAGGTGGAATTTTAGTTGTATTAGATCTCTTTGATGAAAATGATACTGATGATATTGTAGGGAATCTTTGTGGAACTGGAATGCATGGTGGAAGAATGTTCATTCGAGGAAAAGTCGAAGATTGGCGTTTAGGTAAAGAAGTAAAGGTTGTTGACCTAGATGAAAATGATATCGAAGAATTAAAAACTATCATTGACGATTATTCAAAAGAGCTAAAATGGGACATAAAGAATAAAATTAATTATAAAGATTTTATTAAATTAATACCAGGCTCCAAAAGACCATATGGAAGATTATATGCCTATTAGTTGACCTAATTGTGTTCATTTTTTTACATTTTTTCTTTTATAATAAATTTCCAAAAATATTTAATTGGGTATAAGATTTGGATTGTTATTCATGATTGAATTAAAAACAAATCTTTTAGATCTTAAACTTAATCTAAAGAAATTATTGCCTTATAATTATATCTTATATTCTATTCTTGATGGTTCGGTAGAAGGTAAGGTATTTGTAGATAAATTTCCCGATCCAAAAGTTGTGTTAATTTGGGATGTTACTAGTGACTCTGGCCTGTATATTGAAGGTTCATATTCTCGTGAAATTGCAAAAGCAATCAATTCAGTTCTATTAGAAAAAATTTTCCCTTATTCTAAAAAATTTAAAGAATGTAGAGATTTTACTTGTTGTATCGAACCATTTTCAGATTGGGTTGAATATATCGAAAAATTTATTTTCCGAAATATATATGTACGGCAAGATAAGCGGAAATTTTTTAATATAAATGTTTGAGAAAGTGTGATAAGGAAATTTTCGCATTAGCACTAAATATCTTCCTATGAAATTGGAATAAGGAAATCGTTATGCCGCGAGATATGGCATGCAGGGGATACCGAAATTTCTTCGACATCACATCTATCTTCCATTCTATCTTAAGATTTATCTCCCCAAAAATCAAAATCCTAAGGGACATTTCAGAATCCTCAATACTCATGAAAGTCGGTAGAAAGATTGGAACTCTGCTCTCGATTTTTGCCATCGCAATTGTAATATCAGGCGTGGCTGCCGCAAATTATGTTGAATCTGGCGGATGTTGTAGCTATTGTTTAGAGGCTTGTTGTTCTCCGCTTTGCAATAGTTGCAATGAAAAATGTAACTCATCCTGAGACACTTGCTGTGATAACTGCTGTAATTCAATGTGCGACTCTTGTTCGTGTAATAGTAACACTAACAGTACCAGCATCGGCACCTCAGTATAATGTCATAAAAAATTTTTTCATGAAACGCAAGTGCAAGCCCACTTGGAATATCTTAACAGCATTATTCGATCTTTTCCTGCAAATATGATAGTTTTACAAAATGTCACCGATATCTTTTTCCAGCAGACCATAGGATATCTCAAATCGAGTCAATAGATGTCTAAAACAGCCATCACATTTATAGTAAGAGAACTTTCTATCTGGGAAAATGCAAAGAATTTAATACCTTGTGCGAAAAGATTTACATGAAATGTCAATTTTAACAAATCACGCTCTCGCCCCTCAATGTCGCAAAACTCTGTGGGGGTTAATTTTCTTTAGTGTCCTCCTTATAGGATCCGTCTCGACTCTTGGGACTCCAGAAGTCAAGGAGGAATATGTCGAACCCTTGTCCATTTCCCCTATGGCTAATACAGATACCACCGCGTTCATCTCGATGTGGAATACTAGTTGCTTGAGTGATGGATCCAGTACCATCGATCAAATTCGTCTTCCTTTAATCTCAAGTGGCAGTTATAATTTTTTGGTGCAATGGGGAGATGGCACCAGCGATATCATTACGTCTTATTCGGATGCCAGCGTTATCCATACCTATTTTTCAGCGGGGGTCTATTCGGTGAATATCACAGGAATTCTGGCCGGGTGGCAGTTCAATAATGCAGGAGATAAATTGAAATTGTGCGAAATATCGCAATGGGGTTCGGTCAATTTGGGGAATGTAGGGTTTTACTTCTATGGTTGTGCCAACCTCAATATCACCGCCATCGATGCATTAAACTTAACGGAAACCACTTCGTTAATCTATGCATTTCAAGAATGCACGAATTTAGGCAGTAGTGGAAATATGAGCAGGTGGGACGTCTCGAGGGTTACTAATATGGAATATATGTTCGCTTCAACACCTACCTTCAACCAAGATATCGGTGGGTGGAATGTCTCGAGTGTCACTAATATGGAATCAATGTTCCGATCTGCATCTGCCTTCAATCAAGATATTGGCGAGTGGAATGTCTCGAGTGTCACTACTATGGAAACAATGTTCCAATATGCATCTGTCTTCAATCAAGATATCGGCGGGTGGAATGTCTCGAGGGTTACTGATATGACTTGGATGTTCGCTTCAGCATCTACATTCAACCAAGATATCGGCGGGTGGAAAGTCTCGAGGGTTACTGATATGTGTGGAATGTTCTTTGGAACTGCCTTCAACCAAAGCATCGACAACTGGGATGTCTCGAGTGTCACTGATATGAAATATATGTTCTATGGTGCATCTGCCTTCAACCAAAGCATCGACAACTGGGATGTCTCAAGTGTCATTAGAATGAATGCGATGTTCTATGAAGCATCTGCCTTTAATCAAGATATCGGTGGGTGGGATGTCTCGAGGGTTACTGATATGAGTGGGATGTTCGCTTCAACATCTACCTTCAACCAAGATATCGGTGGGTGGGATGTCTCGAGTGTCACAACTATGGAATCAATGTTCGTTCGTGCATTTGCCTTCAATCAAGATATTGGCGGGTGGGATGTCTTGAGGGTTACTGATATGAATTTGATGTTCCAATTTGCATCTGTCTTTAATCAAGATATCGGCGGGTGGGATGTCTCGAGTGTCACTAAAATGAATATGATGTTCTATTATGCATCTGCCTTCAACCAAGATATTGGTGGGTGGGATGTCTCGAGTGTCACAGATATAATTGGAATGTTCGTTCAAGCATCTACCTTCAACCAAAATATCGGTGGGTGGGATGTCTCGAGTGTCACTAATATGGAATCAATGTTCTATCAAGCATCTGCCTTCAACCAAGATATTGGCGGGTGGGACGTTTCGAGGGTCACTGATATGAGTAGAATGTTCTTCCAAGCATCTACCTTCAATCAAGATATTGGCGGGTGGAATGTCTCGAGGGTCAATGATATGAGTTGGATGTTCTATCAAGCATCTGCCTTCAATCAAGATATCGGCGGGTGGAATGTCTCGAGGGTCACTGCTATGAGTGACATGTTCCTATCTGCATCTGCCTTTAATCAACCTATCGACAACTGGGATGTCTCGAGGGTCACTGCTATGAATTACATGTTCCGATCTGCATCTGCCTTCAATCAAGATATCGGCGGGTGGGACGTTTCGAGTGTCACAACTATGGAATCAATGTTCTATGAGGTAACCTTATCCACAACAAATTATAACGCCTTACTGCAAGGATGGGCACAACTTACATTACAGCCAGAGGTGCAATTCCATGCAGGCAATTCACATTATAGTCTCGGAGGTGCTACGGAAATAGCCCGACAATTTATCATCGACGAGTTTGAATGGATAATTGTCGATGGAGGCGACGTAGTCGACGATGTTGATCCAACTTGGGTGCAAATTCCTCAAAATCAAATAATTGGCTCAGCTGAAGCATTTAGCTATAATGTGAATGCCACCGATAATGACGCAATCAGTCAGTATTGGTTAAATGATACTTCCCTGTTTCAGATTAATAATAATACGGGTTTGATTACAAATTCGACTTCATTAATTATTGGAGCGTATAATCTCGAAGTGTTTGTCAATGACACCAGCGGAAATACCATCTCAGAAGCTTTTTCGATTGAAGTCCGTGATACATCCGCACCCGTTTGGACAATAATCCCTTCGGATCAAGTTCTCAATGAAGAAGAAAGTCTGAGTTATCAAATCAGTGCCATGGATAATGTTGAAATTGATGACTATTGGCTGAATGACACCACAATATTTGTGATCGATCCAACCGGGTTAATTACAAACGCTACGTTTTTACCAATTGGTAAATATTATCTTGAAGTATTTGTCAATGACACAAACGGGAATATTCGCCCTGCTTCCTTTTCGATTGAAGTACGAGATATTATTTCTCCCATTTGGACTACGTTACCTGTGGATCAAATTCTCAATGAAGTTGAAAGCTTGAATTATCATGTCAGTGCCATGGATAATATTGCTATTGATCGCTATTGGTTAAATGACACCAGTATGTTTCAGATTGATACTGATGGAGAGATCACGAATATAACCACCCTCGTTGTGGGGGTGTATTACCTAACAATTTATGTGAATGACACCAGTGGTAATGAGATTAGTGCAGATATTTCTATTGAAGTGCAAGATGCACCCGATTCTTCCATCGACTTTCCAACAGGATGGGTTCTTGGAAGCGCAGGCGGAGCAGTTGTACTTATCAGCGTGTTTGATGTGGTAATAATTAAACGACGTAAAAAAAAACATCTGTAATCCTTTCGTTATTTTTTTCAACTTAATCTTTTTTTTTTTTCAATCGAGATGAAAATAAACTTTTAGATTTGAAAGAAATTAATCAACCTAATTTAAAAAAAGTTATATTTAATGGCAAAACAAAAAAACCACTTTATATTCAGGGGAATCTATAGAGATACAAGAATATACGGGATTTTATGGGGTAATTGAAAATCTCATTTATGCTTCAGATCCTTTTGCTTGCTGTATTGTAGATGTAAAAGAAAAAATTATAGCATCCCGAGTATGTTCAGATTGGAACAGTGGAAAATATATTGAATTAGGTATTTTAACTGATCCAGAATATAGAATACAAGGTATTGGAATAAGTACATTATCTATGGCCATTGAATTTGCTCTAAATCGAGGATATGATAATATTGGGTGGCATTGTTGGAATGAAAATGAAGCATCTGCAAAGACTGCATTAAAAACAGGTTTTAGGTTAGAACGATGTCATCCTGTTTTTCATGCGTGGTATAATACTTTTGATAACTTGCTAATATTCAATAAATATTTAATTGGACAAAAGAGCGATGATGAAGTATTAGCAATTTTTGATCAAATTAATTTACATAAAGATAACAATACTCGAGATTATCAAAATTAATTCCATAGAAAGCAAGAATATTACACTCTCTGGGTGTTATCTCTTGAATTATCGTGCTATATTAATACAAACAATGAATTACGTGCATTATCTCTCCTTTCTGATCTAATATCTACTAAAGTGAATATCCCAAACTGGTGTTTTGATGATTTAACGGCAAATATACATGAAAACTCCATCTGGAATAACCCAGATTGGAATATTTTAATTAAAAAATTAAAGCAGAAAGCATATAAATAAAAAAAATGTGAAATTACATTTTAAATTTTATCAAGCTTTTGCAATTTAATTAAGTCAGGCATTTTTGCTTTTACCTTTACTTTTTTTTCCCTATATGCTTTCATACCTGATATTTCTTTTCTATCTATTGCAAGAAAAGTTTCAGTAGACATTTCATATAAAATATCTGGTTTTTTAATTTTTCCTTGAACCAAATTAGTTGGCTCCCCTTGAACTAGATGGAAGTGCCAATATACATCTTTATCAATGAAATAATACAAAACTGATCTATTCCATTTAGAAAAAGATTTTTTTACTTTTTCATGAGTAAACTTTAATCGATTTCTGTCCAATATTTGCAAAAATTCTTCTCGTTCTGCCATATTTTTCACCTTATTTAAGATTATCCATATGAAAATTTCACTCCAGTCCCACCTTTGGGTTCATTGAAGATTATTGCATCGGCTGCACAAATATTCCAACACGCCCCACACTCTACACAATCCTTTAGGTTAATAGGAAAATATTTATTTTCTTGTTTGACCCAAACTTTTCTAACACAAAATTTTGCACAAAGCCCACATCCTGTACAATTTTCTTCTTTTACTCGAATAAAATTCCCCGGATCACCATCATAATAATTTACTTTCATTTCAAGCTTCAATTTGATTTCCCCCTAACTTTACTATAAATCTCTTGAAAATCATTGCTTACTTGACGATATGGTCGGATAAATTCCATAAAATCTTTCGCTTCTTGAATTAATTCGAGATTATCTTCATCTGCTCCTTGCATCCATTTTGTATGAATAACACTAGAGATAAAGCCTCCTCCTATTATTACTGATTGCATCATATCCGATATTTCTATATCAGTTTTTGATAAAATAGCTTCTTTATTTATAGCCCCGACATGCATAAATCCTTGAAGGAATAAATTTTCATCTAAGAGATCTTCATATATTGCACTAATGCTACTTTTTGAGACATCATTCTTTTTTATACATTCTGTAGCAGCTTTTGCTGCATAAATTCCTGTGAAAAAAGCTTCTGGCATACCTTCCCCTAAGAATGGAATCACAAACCCTGCTGCTTCACCTGTTAGAATTAAGCCATCTTTAACTTTTTGGTCAATTTTTCCATCAAATTCTAAATGACATCCCCAAGATTCAATAGTTCCACCCTTTAATTTTTTCTTAATCAAAGGCAAATCAAGTAAATTCTGCATATATTGATTAACATCAGGAAATTCTGAAGTAATTAAGTCTTTAGTCATGTAACCTCCTGTTCCAACAGTGACTGTATCTTTTTTGGGAAATATCCAAGGCCAAGTCTTATGTTGGGTCCCTGGAGCTAAATAATATTCAATACAGCAACCTCCTTGATCATCTTGAAATCGTTGCGTGATGGTATCTTCTCCTAATTTTACTGCTACAGTAACATATAGGATCATTTCTGAACCTGAACGTTTGGGAATTAAACCTGCTTTTCTGCCTACAATAGAATTGACTCCACCTGCATCGATTACGACTTTAGAATAGATTTTTTCGCCATTCTCAGTAACAATTCCAATTACTTTATTATTTTCTTCAATAATATCAACAACTGCTGTGGAAAGTCTTATTTCAGCACCCGCTTTTCGAGCCTCTTCAGTATGCCATTGATCAAATTCATCTCTACGGATGGATAGAAGTAAAATCCCACTCTTTGGCATTTCGCTAAATAGTGTTGTTCGTTCATCTGTTATGTGGTAAGTCTTCATGGAATGAATTTCACGTTCTATTGGACAATTCATAATATAATGTAGATCATCATCACAAAGTGCTGCTACATTAAGACAAGTCCCAGAAATATTTTTTGCTCCTGGATGTTGAGATTTTTCAATTAATAAAGTTTTCATTCCTAACTCTGCAGCTTTTTTAGCTGCGGCTGGACCTGCACACCCTGCGCCCACGACAATAATGTCATATTGATTTTTGGATTCCATAATCATATTATATTTAATTATCACTCTATTTGAATTCTCTATTCTACATAATATTTTTAAACTCTATAGATAGAGCTAAATATTGAGGAAAATCGAGAAATTATGGTTTAAACTTTAAGTTTTATAAAAAATTCTAAAATATTTAGGTTTTAATCATTTTATTCTCATTTTTGGCACTGTTCAAATGAAATAAATACTTTCATTTATTCATATTTTTTATGTAAATTGCGCAGATTGGTCATAGATCGAATAAATTGTCCCAACAATACAATTCATGCGCAAATAATTGCCCCTGGATGCGGAACACTTCGCACGCAGAACCCCATTTTAAGATGGTCGGATTTCGTTTGTCCGACGAATAAAGTCGTACGTCTCCGTGTTGGAAATAAATATTCCAAATATGGCTTATCAACACATTTTCCCATTAATTGCTCGAATGGACTAATATTATTATTTATTCCCGTATAACGCGGCATAGTATTATAATATAATTTGAAAAGTTCGCAATAGTTCGATGTACCTTCTAATGTGGGTAATATACGAATTGCTACTAACCGAGGTCGAAGTATTCCGAAGATTCGTTCGATAGTGTTAGAATTCTGAAAATTCCATGCCAAATCTGTGGGTTTTCGTAAGGAAAAGATCTGGGGATTTGTTCGGATCATTTTTAATAAAAAGGCTGCATATGGGTATTTTGATTTTTGCAAGCGATTGATGAACTTTTCAAGATGTTGGGAGAATTTTTGAGACATATTTTTCAGGAGATCGAAAAATTGTTTTTGTAGTCGGCAAGATTGCAAGTAACGTTGATGAATTTTTTCCAAACTTTTTAATAATCTTCGAATATCTTGTTTTAATTGATTACGTTTTACTCTTGCGTGCTCAAGTTGCCCTTTTATGCTCTTTAAAGATTCTGAACGCCGTAAAATTCGTTTTTTTGTAACTTCAAGCATTCGATCAATGGTTTTTGTTTTTCCTGAAATAGATTGCTGTTTCTTAACCTGTAATTTTTTCCGAGTTTGCCGATCTTGAGTCAATTTTGCACGTAAATACTTGTTTTCTTGCACCAATTTATCAATTATTTGTTTCCATTTTATTAAAGCTATTTGGGATTTCTTCAACAAAATCCGTATTTTTTTAAGCTTTATACGCAATTTATCGATAATACGGAAGGAAACCCTTTGTACATGGATATGACAAGCTAAATGACGAGCTTTTTTGAATACATGTAAAATAACAGATTTGTAAGCTTTATAAAGATCTGTGATAACAACTTTGATGTTACAGAATTTCTTTGCAATGGGTGAAAGGAATGAATCTAGTGAATTAGAAGTCCGATTAAGCGATGGTTTTAGATCTAATAAATATTGAGAAAGCTTTTCAGCTGCACCAAGAATTACATGTGACTGCCCTTGAAATACCTCGTCAACTTCAATTACTCCAACTTTAGTTCGTATTTGGGCATCTAATTCTTTATTAACTTGTTTTGCTTTTTCTCCTGCTATTATGATGATCCTTTTAATATGATGTTTCGTTAAAACAAGACCATAAATTAATTTAACATGTTCTCGAATGTCATTGTACGATAGCTTCTTAAGATGCAAATCCGTGACTATTTTACACAATGTCGTTTCATCCACTGCTAAAACAACAAGAAATATATTGTGCATTAATAAAGTAAAAAAGTATTTAACTTTCGCAAGATTTAATATTATGGAGCGCAGCACATTGAGAACCTCGGTTTTCGATAAATTTTAGAATTGGTTTGCACTATTTCTAAATGCAGCCTCCCTTTTGAACTTATCGTGCGACAAGAAGCTATATAACTGAATATGGAACAATGAATATATAAAGC
>CAYPTZ010000013.1:0-17247 GCA_964413395.1 uncultured archaeon
AGAATCCAACGAGACAAATTTTATTGATTTTTTTCTTTTTTTTCCATTTAGCATTTAAACGGCTATTAATAAAAAAGAGAGCAGTCAGAGTAAAAATCATTATCGAAGTCACTTCATCTAATTTCGAATTAGGGATTGAAACTGTCTGAACTTTGATACGAGTAGAATGAATCAAAGGAGAATTATTTAGTGTGGTGCCTTCCACTTGAGAAGAAGTCATGGGGATTTCTTGTAAAGGTGAAGGAAAATCAGCTGTGGAATTCACGATGTGAAGAGTAATTTGGGCCTGATTTCGAGAGCCAAAAGTGTTTACTACAACGAGTTCATAAAAATAATCCCCTAACTCAAGTGAAGATGTATTTACAGTATATTTAATTTCCTGTTCCCCAATGTAAGGCTCAGATTCAAGTAGAATTTCATTGATTTGATAGAGGGAGAATTTACCTTCCCGATTTTGATCAAAGACAGTATAATTCAACTGAACGTTATCTCCTTGCACGGTATAAATGGAAGCAGAATCGATATATATTTCAGGTTTTAGATCTTCTTTAATCACCACAGTTCTTCTTTCACATACCGCTCCCCCTAATCCATCAAAATATTGAAATTCTAATTCATGGGTGCCAATGTCTAATTGAGATAAATCATATTGGAATATTTTTTCTCCAGTAGTCTGATTATCGATCATCGATAAGCCAGTAGGTTGATAGTATCGGATGGCTGCCACGGTTTCATGGATAATAAGAGAGTGTTCCAATCCATTTATTTCCGAGATGTGAATATAATCCTCATCTGTGGAGAAATCCTGAACATGAAATTCAAGTTTTTTAGTCAGATCATCTATTTCAAAAGTTGAGAGGATTGGAGTTTTTTTTATGATAGGTGGAGCATTAAAAATACTTACACAATGAGTTTGAGTTATCCGGGAACCATTCGAATATTTAAGGGTTAGTTCAAATGTATGGTCGGCGAGTGATAATCCATCAAGATTGACTCGAACAAGATTTCCTTGGGTGACTTGGGAGATATTTAACCTTTTGTCATTGTGAAATAATTCTCCGACACAAAGAGGAAATCTAAGTTCAGGTACTTCAAATTCAACCCAATTCCCTTTTGTATTAAATTCAAGGGTTTGCGAAGAAGTTCCCGCAAGGGATGGAGTGATAAAAGCGGAATTACTGGTTGTTCCCCCATAAAAAATTACTCCGAGAAATAATAGAATTAATGAAATTTTTCCCAAGTGACAAATTATTCGAATGGAGTTATGAGCATATTTTGAATTATTTCTAGAAGGGAGTGTGCTTAGAGCCTTTGGGACACTGATAAAAAATATTTCCATAAACCTCCAGATTTTAGTTCTTTTAATATGGGAGAAGAACTTTTGTAGAGTTTTTTTTATATCACTGGCTTCTCTTTTGTTTAAAAAGACCTGAATGCATTTTTCAGATGCTTTAATAATGTGATAACAATCCTTAATTTGATTTTTCAGAGCAAAAATTTCTTCATTTCTCTCCTTAGTTATTCTTTTTAGATAATTCTCCTGGAGTTGTGTCTTCAAATCTTGGAGAAGAGTGCGGAAATCCGAAATATTCCTTTTAAGAGTCAGAATATACGATATTTTCTGGTTACTATTTTGAAATTTCAAATATGTTAAATAGCATCCTATTTGTCCAAGAAGGAATCCCAAGTAAACAGCTAACAGGATATTAGTTTTTACTATCGGGTGAATTCCGAGGACAAACAACAATGCAAGAATATTAGAAATCAAAATCATTATTCTTTGAGTTCTTGAAAAAGGTGAGTGGAATTTAAAGGGGAGCATTGGATTATCCGAGTGCGATAGAAGCGGATCCAGTTTAGAAAGAGCCAGTTGACTAGCCCGAGAAGGTTCATTTTTTATCATTTTCATTAATCACGGTTTTAGATTTGATATGAAGTAATCACTCAAGTGAGAAAGTGGAGATTTGGAAAGCGGGAAGGTCATCACTCTCTGTGATTTCACTAATGTCATTATAGATAGGACTATATAAAACTGGAAAAAATTAGGGGTGAAATCTGACCATGGCACAGCGAATGAATTTGATTGCCAGTTGGTAGCAATTGAGGTCACCTGGACATCCAAGGCGCAAGTATACATCATTTTGTTACATATTCCTAATGTTATGCCAATAATGTGAAAATACTCTGTAGAGTAAATCTTCGAATTACTTCATTTACATTGCTCATAAGTTATTCAAATGACAATATAAAGGTTTTTAGGCTAGTTTGAACGTGGTGATAGACAAATCTCCCTATTGAACATATCAATACCATGGGAAGGAAAAATTCTAAATGTTTCTTTTGATACAAAAAAATAACCGAAATAAGGGCGAGCAATATAGGAAATAAAGGGCCGCCTAAGGATCCGAGAGGAGTATCATGGTAGCCAGAAAAGGGATATTCTTGCGCATAAGTCATCCATGCAGGATTGCCAGATAAAAATTGAAAGATGACAGGCCCAATTCATGAAGAGGGATATAAAAAAAACCAATAAGTAATGAAAAAGAATAAAATTTTGTCATTGAAAATTCGGATTCCATGTGAAATTTTAATGAATAGAAATTTATTATCTTAATGATTTTCGAAATGCTGAATCCTTGATTATTGGAACAATTATTAGATTTTGGATATGAATTGAGGGAGGAGAAAGAAAAAAAATGTTTCATTGAAAAGTCAGATTCCATGTGATATTCTAATCAATGGGCATTTATTTTTTTTTTTTTTTTACAATGAAATATTTAAGAAATTTTTTGCCTTAAAGAAGGTAATGGCGAAGAAACTCTGGCAAAAAAGCGCACTGCAAATAGAAGACGTGATAGATAAATTCAATGTAGGAGATGATTATATTTATGACAATCACCTCGCACCGTTCGATATCTATGGAAATGTAGCCCATCTTCAAATGTTACATAAAATTGGAATTGTCTCATCCGAAGAACAAACTCTAATGAAAGCAAGTTTAAAGAAAATTATGGAAAAAATTCTAAAGAATGAGTTTCAAATGGAAAGGGAAGACGAAGACATCCATACCAAAGTAGAAAATCAGCTTGTGCAGGATATTGGGGATGCAGGGAAGAAAATACATACAGCCCGATCCCGAAATGATCAAGTATTGCTTGATATAAGGTTGTATTCTAAATCAAAACTCTTGCTATTGTCCCTTGATATTTTAGGCTTAAGTGCACTAATATTAGATTTTGCGAAAAAATATGAATTTATGCCAATGCCAGGATATACACACATGCAAATAGCCATGCCATCAAGCGTGGGGATGTGGGCTTCATCATTTGTAGAAAATATGATAGATGAATTAGTGTTGTTAAAAGCGGTATTTACGTTAAATGACATGAATCCGCTTGGATCAGGGGCAGGTTATGGCGTTTCGATAGATATTGACAGAAAGTTCACCTCAGAATTACTTGGATTTAATAAAATTCAAGAAAATTGCATTTATTGTGCGAATTCGAGAGGAAAAGTAGAGGCAAATATCTTGAGTATGATTAGCAGCTATGGCTTAATATTTAACCGTATTGCATCAGATTTATTGTTATTTACAACGAAGGAATTTGGATTCTTTAATTTTAGTGAGAAGGTTGCAACAGGATCAAGTATTATGCCTCAAAAGAAAAATCTTGATGTCATGGAATTGGTAAGGAGCAGAACTAAAATGTTAGTTGCCTATGAACATCAGATGAAGGAAATTATCTCAAATTTACCTTCGGGTTATAATAGAGATTATCAAGACACAAAAAAAATATTAATGGATGCCATTGAATCATTCCAAGAGATAATTGCGGTGATGAAAATCGTATTTAAAGACATCAAACCTAATGTATCACAGCTGAACGAAGCATTTTCACCAGAAATCTTTGCGGCGGATGAAGCCTATAAATTAGTAAAAAACGGGGTGCCCTTCCGAGATGCCTATAAACAAATTGGGCAAAATTTAGATAAAATTAAGGGAATAGATCCAGCTGAAAATATTAAAGCAAAATCACATATAGGGTCTACGGGTAATCTACAATTAGAGGAATATTCCGAAGAAATTGATGAACTAACAGATTTTTGGAAACAAAAATGCAAGGAATTTGAAGAAATATTAACTAAATTGATGTAATTTGATATTAGTTAGTCTTTATTCCGATATTTTTTAATCTTATTTAATATATTTTAGTTTAAAATTCAATAAAATTTGTGAAGTAATGTATAAAAACGGTTCCATTGAGAAAAGAAAAGTTAAAAAAAGATAAAATGAAGACAAAATGAGTTTAATAGGTTATGGAAATGTCGGAATATAATTTATTCCTGTTTTTTCATCAATATCAAACATAATATTTAGATTCTGTACCGCCTGACCTGCGGCACCTTTAACCATGTTATCAATGGCACAGATAATAACGATCCTGTTCGTTCTCTCATCGAGTTTAAATCCAATATCACAAAAATTGGAATTCTTGACCCATCGAGTTTCTGGATATACGCCTTGATTCATTATTCGTATGAAATACTCATCTTTATAATAGGTTTCATAGATTTGCTTTATTTCTTCTTCACTAATTCCAATTGAATCTTGTTCTAAATTGACATAACAGGTTGCTAGTATACCTCGATTCATTGGAATTAGATGTGGAGTAAAAGAAACTTGAATTTGTTGCCCACTTACTTCACTTAATTGTTGTTCAATTTCTGGAGTATGTCTATGGGAAGCAATTTTATACGCCTTGATTGAATCATTGCATTCAATAAAATGAGTACCTAAATTTAATGCTCTACCAGCACCAGACACTCCCGATTTTGCATCAATGATTATTGAGTTTTTGTCAATGATGTTTTCTTTCATTAAAGGATATAAAGGTAACAAACTGCATGTAGTATAGCATCCAGGATTGGCAATTAACGGAGATTTTTTTATCTCCTCCCTTTTCCATTCTGATAATCCATACACGGCTTGATTAAGTAATTCAGGACTGTGATGCTTAGTTTTATACCAAGATTCATATATTTCCTGACTTTTTAAACGGAAATCGGCACCGATATCAATAATTTTTGTTTTAGATAAGATATCTTGCGTTACTTGCTTGGAAGCTATTCCATGTGGTAAAGCCAAGAAAATAACATCCACTTCATTGGCCATATCTTCAATTTTTAGATCTGAACATTCAATATCACAAAATTTATTGAAATTATCGTATACAGCATTAAAATTCTTTCCAATATAACTTCTAGAATTCAGAAGTTTTAGATTTACTGAAGGATGTTGAAGTAATATTCGTACTAATTCGGATCCTGCATATCCTGTTGAGCCAATTATTCCTGCATTTATCATTTTGCGATTTCTCCTTTATATTATATAATTGCGTAATTTAGAATTCAGCTATTACATTTGATAAAATAGTGATCATTTCATCAATTTCTTTTTGTTGTACTATTAATGGAGGAACAAATCTTATGACATTAGTTCCAGCATTGAGCAATAAAAGGTTTTTTTCAAGACTTTTGTTTATTATCTCTTTAACAGGGATTGAAAATTCCATTCCAATCAGTAATCCATGACCACGAACTTCGGATATAATGGAAAATTTTGTTTTCAGTTCTTCAAGTTTTTTTTGAAGATAGGCACCTTGTTTAATAACATTATTTAAAAATCCTTCAGAAATTATTTGATTGAGAACTGAAACCCCACCTGAACATGCTACATAATTACCACCAAAGGTTGATGCATGATCACCTGGTGAAAATGCATCAGCTTTTTCTTGATTAGCTACCATTGCACCAATTGGTAATCCTCCTGCAAGTCCTTTTGCCAGAGTGATAATATCAGGTATAATATTATAAAGTTGATATGCAAATAATTTTCCACTTCTCCCTATTCCACATTGGACTTCATCAAATATGAGGACAATGTCTTTTTCATCACAAACATCTCTCGCATATTGCAAAAATTCTTGAGTGCAGGGATGAATTCCTCCTTCAGCTTGAATAGGTTCAATAATGATAGCACAAGTTTTACTAGAAATTTTTGATTTTAAATCTTCAATACTGTTTAATTCGGCATATTTGATACCGGGAAATAATGGATCTAATCCCTTTTGATATTTGGGTTGACCGGTAGCGGTAATGGTGGCAAAAGTTCTTCCATGAAAAGAATGATTTAATGAGATTATTTCATAACAATCATTTCCATGTTTCTTTTTTCCATATTTTCTACTTAATTTTAATGCAGCTTCATTCGCTTCGGCACCGCTATTACAGAAGAAGACTCTATTTAACTCGCTATTCGCTACAAGAATTTCAGCGAGTTCAATTGAAGGGGGAATCCAATATATGTTTGAGATATGCACAATTTTATTCAATTGTTCCGTAGTTTTTGTGATGAAAGCTTGATTACTATACCCTAATGCATTGACAGAAATTCCTGCAACGAAATCAAGGTATTTGTTACCATCTGAATCCCATAAATACATCCCTTCACCTTTTTCAAAGGCAATCGGTAATTGACTATAGGTGTTCATGATTACTTTTTTTCCTCTATCTATCCATTCTTTATTCATTTTTAAGGCCTCTATTTCTTTTCCTTTTTTTTTTTCACTTAGTTATTTCCTTTCATTTAATTATTGGGGGTTTTTTTTTTATTTTTACTAAAAAAGATTATTTTGTAAACATTGTTCCAATACCTTTATTCGTAAATAATTCTAATAAAAGACTATGTTTCACCCTTCCATCAATAATATGGACAAATTCAACACCATTTTCAACAGCTGATAAACAACATTCAACTTTTGGAATCATACCTCCAGAAATTGATTGATCATGAATTTTTTGGTGAGCTGTTTTTGAATTCATTGAAGAGATTAAAGAACTAGGATCCTTAAGATCCGTTAGAACTCCTTGAACATCTGTGAGGAAAATTAATTTTGTCGCATTCAAAGCTTCCGCAATTGCTGCTGCCGCATGATCTGCGTTAATATTGTAACTTTCGCCATTAATACCTTTACCTACTGGCGCAATAATTGGAATTACATCATCATTTAAAAGATTTTTAATGAGTGTTGTATCAACACGAGTGATTTCTCCGACGTAACCTAAATCAAAATTATCACTTAATATTTTTTTCTCTGCTATTATGGTGTCAGCATCAATACCACAAATGCCCACGGCTTTTAATTGATGATCTTGAATATCTTTGACAATATCTTTATTAACATGGCCAGCCAAAACCATTTCTACAATATCCATTGTTTCTTTATCAGTAACTCGTAAACCGTTATGAAATTTAGATTCAATTCCAAGTTTTTTTAGCATTTGGTTAATAGCTGGCCCACCACCATGAACAATGACTGGTTTAAATCCAATTAACTTCATTAAAACGATATCGCTCATTACAGCTTGCTTATTTTCTTCATCAGTCATAGCACTTCCTCCATACTTAATTACGAATATTTTCCCGTTGAATTTTTTAATGTATGGAAGTGCTTCAATAAGGGTATTGACTTTTTCAATATATTTTTTCATTGTAATCACCAATTTGTTTTTCAATTTGTATCTTCAAAAATTAGGTTCTATAATCTCCATTGATTTTCACATAATCATAACTGAGATCACAACCCCATGCAGTTGCAGATGCATCACCTTCTTGCAAAGTGATATTAACGATGATTTCTTTTTTCTTTAATATTTCAAGAGCAATTTCTTCATCAAATGCAATTGGTTTTCCTTTAATAAGAACATCAATTGTGCTTATATTGTCGGTAAAATGTATTGAAACGAGCTCTGGATCAAATTCCACTCCAGAATATCCCATCGCAGTCATAATTCTTCCCCAGTTAGCATCTTCTCCAAAAAATGCTGTTTTCACTAAATTTGAAGATATTATTGATTTACCAAGTTTCTGAGCATCATTTTTGGAGGCAGCTCCTTCAATATTCACAGTAATAAATTTAGTTGCGCCTTCTCCATCATGAACAATTTGTTTAGCTAAGTAAGTATTGACATGAAGAAATGCGCTTTTAAAAATATGATAATTTCCATCCTCTTCTGTAATTTTCTTATTTTCTGCCATTCCATTAGCCAGAACTGTTACTTGATCATTTGTACTAGTATCTCCATCAACAGAAATCATATTATATGTATCTATAACAATTTCATTCAGCAATTTTTGAAGTAAGGCTTGGTCAATATCAATATCAGTGGTTATGAATGATAACATTGTAGCCATGTTTGGATGGATCATACCAGAACCTTTTGCCATTCCTCCAATATGTACTTTTTTATTATCAATTTCAATTTCAACAGCAATTTGTTTTGAATATGTATCTGTAGTCATTATTGCTTCTGCGGCTAGATATGCATCTAATTCAGAATTTCCTAATTTTAGATAATTGGTTTTAATGCCATCACAAATTTTTTCAATAGGTAATGGAACACCGATAACTCCAGTTGAGGCAATAATTACTTCCTTGGGTTTTATTTTCAATACTTCACTAGCCTGCTCAGCAATCATTTCAGTATGTTTAATACCAATTTCTCCTGTACATGCATTTGCATTTCCACTTGTGATAATCATTGCTTGAACTTTTCCTTTATCGCTAATTATTGCTTGATTCCATAAAACTGGAGCAGCTTTAACGATGTTAGTAGTAAATACGGCAGCTGCAATCGCAGGAGCATCAGAAAAGACAATAGCTAAATCCATTTTAGAAATTTTATTTTTAATACCCACAAAATTTCCAGTAGAACTAAATCCTTTGGGAGAATTTATCCCTCCACTAATTATTTTCAACTTTTTAACACCTATTTTATAAATTTTTAAGATTATTTCATTTAATTATTTATTTTATATTTTTTTTTTGGAAATAAAAAAAATGAATTCTTTCCAAAAATACTTAATATCTTTATTCTAAAGTCTGATATTCAAAGACTTTAGGATATCAATTAATGAATATATTTTGGAAAGAACAATTACAAGTAATATATAAATCCGAAAAGTAATAATAGAAGTTAATTATGCCGAAAATCTGAAATAAGGCGAAAATTTAACATTTTTTTATTTTTGATTCTATTGATATACATTTTTCCGATTCCTTTTTTAATTTTTAAAAAAAAAAAATATTGATAATTGATTCAATTCATTATTCTATTTAAATATTATCCAAATTGGCCAGATGACCTAATGCATTAATCGATTCAAGATTTCAGGAAATTAGACCTTATATTCACTAAAATGATTCATTTTCTAAGATTTATATTCTAAGATTGTATAATTTTCATATTTACTAAATTCATTTATGGTAATATGAAAAAAAAATTCATAATTTTCTTGTAAATAAAGAGATTTACAGAAAATTATTTCCTATTTAGCCGATTTTTTATTCGATAACCCATTCGGGATGCTAAACCATGGATCGCAATGAAACCATATGAATCGCTTTGATTAAACGTTCCACTTGTATCATATGTTGCTAATTTTAGACTGTAAAGTGCATAAGGAGAATCTTGAGCAACAACTTCTGCTTTACCTTTAAATACTCTTACTTTCACCCACCCACTGACTTTCTGATTTATTTCATCAGTAAATGCATTAAGAGAGTCCATTAATGGGTCAACCCAAAGTCCTTCATAAGCCATTTCAGTCCATTTTTGATCAACAATCTTTTTAAAGGAATTCTCATGTTTGGTACAAACATAATGTTCTAAAGCTTTATGTGCAGGCATAATAATTGAAGCTGCAGGAATTTCATAAGTTTCCCTACTTTTAAGACCCACAGTTCTATCTTCCATTGCTTGAACCCATCCGATTCCATGATTTGTACCGATCTGATGGATTTCTTCAATAATAGATAATAAATCTTTTTTTTCATCATTCAAAGCATTTGGAATTCCTTTTTCAAACCCAATTTTAACAATTTCAGGTTCATTTGGCCAATTTTCTGGTGATGTTAACCATTCCAAACTATCTGAAGGAGGAATTTCATCAGGATGTTCAATAATATCACATTCACAAGATCTTCCCCACAGGTTTTCATCTGTTGAATATTTTTTATTTTGACTTGAAATTTCTATTCCATGTTCTTTAGCATATTCTAATTCCTTATCTCTCCCCATTCCCCATTCTATCATAGGTCTAAGAATAATTAAATCAGGGTTAAGTGCTTTTACTGTTATATCTAATCTAACTTGATCATTTCCCATTCCGGTAGAACCATGAGCTACAGCATCACATCCTTCTTTTTGTGCAATTTCAACAACTTTTTTTGCAATTAAATATCTTCCTACTGCTGTACTCAATGGATATGTATCTTGATAAAATCCATTTGATTTAATAACTTTAGATAAGTACTCATCTGCAAATTCTTTTCTTAAATCAACCGTGTATGTTGCAACAGCTCCAGCTTTTTTAGCTTTTTCTTCAATTATTTTAAATCTTGTTGCATCAACCATTTCTTGACCCAAGTCAGCAGTAAATGTAACTATCTCTGCATTATATTCTTCTTTTATCCAAGTTAACATGCAGGATGTATCTAGTCCCCCAGAATACATTAAGCATACTTTTTTTATTTTTGGTTTTTGATTGTTATTTTTTTCTTGCATTTAATTTCCTCCAAAAAAGATTTTTTATATAGATCTCTAATCATACTAAAAAAAAATATGATGAATTTTAATTCTTATTAATATTTTATTTTATAATATTAGAAGATATAATTAAGATTGAATTCAAAAATTAACTGAATATTTCTATCTTATTAACGTCGGTTCCGACGCCGAAAATTAGGATTAAAAGATTGATTTTTTTTAATTTTTATCATATAGAAATACACCAAAGTTATTTTTTCAATCAATTACATAATTCAATAATGTTATATGAAATTTAATTTTTACCATTCTCAAATGAGGGAAAAAAAGGAAATTAATTGATTTACATGGCATAAATAGAGTTAATTAAAAAGAAATTTCCTAAAATACCCAACCACTTTTAATTTTTACTTTATCTCGTTTAAACGTGTTATTTTTAAGAATGAAAGAAAAACCTAAAGTTTTAAACGCCTCATCAACGATATCTTTGTTTAAAGCACTTGTTTCTAAATATTGAAGATTTAACTCTTTTGCCATATTTTTTGCTTCTTCCGATGATATTTGTCTTTCTTTTTGAAGATCTATTTTATTTCCAATTAAAGTGAGAAAAGAACTTGGCTCAACTGCTGTGATTTCATTATGCCAATTTTTGATATTTTCAAAAGACTCCCTATTAGTAACATCAAAAATTAAAAATCCAATATTTGCCCCTAAATAATATCCCTTTCTAACAACTTTATAAACGGCTTGTCCCCCTAAATCATAAATAGAATATTCAATATTACATTTCCATTCGGGGAAGTCAACCTTTTTAGTCATTATGTTAATGCCTAATGTTGATTTATAATCTCTACCAAATTTATTATGGATGAATTGTTCCACTAAAGTAGTTTTTCCTACTCCAGAATCTCCACCCAATATTACTTTCAATACATATTTACCTTTTTCACCCATACTGAAGCGATGGGGTTCGGAAATAATATCATCATTTGCAAAATTACCATGAAGTAGAGGAATAACATAGCTTACATTCCTACCTAAATTAATACGTGCAATTTTTTCAGCACAAAGATAAACATAAGGAAAGAAATAATTAGTACTTTCTTCCAATGTTGTGAAAAAGATTAATACAGCATCAGTTCCTGCATTAGAAATAATAACATTAAAGAGATTAGCTTGAAATGAGAAATTTCCATGATCTCTATTTTCATGATTGATATAATAAGAAAGCATTCCCGATGTAAGAAAATTAGTGATTTCTTTAATATGCTCATCATCTAAATTATTATTATGTTTTCGGATCACAACTTCCTTATTTCTCTTTAACACGATAACAGAATATAATTTATCTCCAAATGTGGAAATTAAGTTCTCTATTAAATGATTTATTTTTTCCAGATCAACCATTATTATTTATAATTAAATCGTCTTAATTTTAATATATGACGGAGAAAAATATAAAAGTCAAAACCAAAGAATCATTGATCGAAGAAATAAAAGTGTTACAAAGTCATTTAAACAAATATCTCGATTTAAGATCTCCGCTACGCCAAATTGGCACATCTGACACGTCTTTTAATAAAATAAGATATCAAAAGCTTTCACAAAGGTCACTCACTACAATTATTCAATCACTTCGAGAACAACTTAATTATTATAAGGAAGCTGAAGAGAATCCTATAAATATTAAAAAGCCAAAGAATATGCCCACTAACATTTTTTTCGATATTTTTCTTTCTGCCGATATGGCAATAATAATTGAAAATAATCAAGAAGAGATTGTATTAATAAACCAAAAAGCATGTAATCTTTTTGAATATTCAGCTCATGAATTCTTAAAACTTAAACCAAGAGATCTCCAATATGTTACGAAAGAAAAAACCTTAGTTCCCATCTATAATGATGAAAATTTAAATAGATTTACCACATTTGAAGCCTTTTTTAAAAAAAAGTCAGGAGAAATTTTTCCTGGGGAAATTCGATTGATACGATTAGAATATAATAATTCGCAATTTATTGTAGCAATGATATCAGACTTAATTGCACGTAAAAAAATCGAAGAACAACAAAAACAATTAATAAAAGATTTACAGGAAGCATTAGATAATATCCAAAAATTAAGAGGATTACTTCCAATTTGTGGAATGTGTAAAAAAATACGAAGTGATGGTGGTTATTGGAATCAAATAGATACATTTGTTCAAGATATGTCTGATCTGAAATTTAGTCTAGAATTATGTCCAGATTGTAGAAAGAAAAATTGGCATATAATTCTAAGTTATTTTGACTCATTCTTTGGACCAATAGTTCTGATTAACCAACCTAAAGGGGAAATAGATGAAAATTTAAGAGATATTTCGATGCTTTTAGATTTTCCAAGAGAAGGATTTTTTGAAATTTCAATGGATAATGCGAAAATTTTAAATCTTCAAAAAGAAATTGCAAGTCCATTAGCCAGAGGTAATTCCGAATTGATGATGATCTCATTTGTAGTAATTGATGGGGATTTAAATTTTGAAGTAGGTAAAAAAATAATCAATGATTTTCTTGAAAAATTATTAGAAATTGAAAATTTAGAATTAGTATTTTCATTTCAAAATCAAAAAACCCCCGAAGGAATGAAGGTATATCGTTTACTTGAAAAAATTATGTTTGATGTATATAATTCAATTGAAGAAACCATGCATAGTTTTCTATCAAAAAATAATTAATACATTTTTTATTTTAATATTTCATTCATAAATTATCTAACAAAATTTCTTCATCAACACTCCAAACTCGTTCCATAAAATGAACAGCAATTATCAAATCCATTATAAACCAAAGTAATAGAAACACAAAATTATTTGCAATAAGGTTTTGAAAATTGTTGGGATCTGTATTAAAATAGAAAAAGATATTCAATGGATATAAGATTATTATTAGAAGAGTGAATTTCTTTATTTTTTTAAATTGTTTATTTACATAATTCTGCTCCACTTTATTAGTACAGAGAGGACAAATTGCACCTAGATACTTATCTGATCGGATAAGGACTTTGCTAATGCATTCAATGCATATATTTTGTCCACATTCAACGCAATTTTTCGCTTTATTTCGATCTTTATGTAAATAACAATGATTTTCTTGTATTTTGTAATTCTGATTAGCTTTATATAATGCTAAATTTAGTATTTGTTGTTTCTGGATCAATTTAGTTCTAAGTATTTTCAGATCAAAAAAATTGTAAAATAAAATTATAAATCCACAACCAGGGTAGAACAATAAAAAAGGATTAATTCTAAATAAAATAAAAAGAAGAATTGAAAGTAATGTTAAAAGAAGGTAAGCTAATGTTTTATTCCGATTTCTTTTATTAAGTTGATTCTCAATATTGCATTTGCATAAAATGCATACATGTAATCTTGAGGATATATGTGGAGTTTTATTAGCAAATATTTGGTTGCATTCGGGACATACGTGACGATGACATTTTTCGCATTTACGTACAGCATGTCTCATTGGATGATAAGAGCATTTATCATCCAAATAATCTAAATATTCGGGTAAATGGGAAACTTCAAAATTATGAATTCCATAATTTCTATCAATATTTGTATCTTCAAGAAATATATTGAATTGATTCATAATCTTCCGTTGACGGATTGGAATTAGAATAAACAATCCATATAAATAGATTCCAAGAAAAAATATTAGAATTTGAACACCTTTTGATTCCACAAAGCCAATGAGATAACCACAGAAAGAGATTAAAATAATTAAAAAATAAATAGTACCTTCTTCTTCAAACTGTCCCAAGCGTTCTTTTGCATGTTTACACGAAGCACAAATAATAAATTTTTGAGAGCCATATTTTGAATTCTCAATATGAATCATTGTATTTGCACGATCTATTTTTCTATCGCATATTTGACAGATATTTATTGGTAAATCCTGAATTTCAACCACAATATTTTATCTATAGTTTATTGAATAAAATTTTTTTTATAAAGAATTTTTTCTAGTTTTTTAAGAGGTTCTATCAAGATTAATACATTTGATTTCATGAAATGAATAAAAAAATCTTTCGGCACAATTAAAATAGAGATAAATTCATAGTTTTGGCTAGTTATAGTGAAGAAAATCAAAAAAAAGTAAAAAATGTGAATCTTGATAGAACCTCTTAAGAGAAGATAGGTTAATAATAAATTTTTTAGCCTTTCAAGAGATAATTTTTAAAAGGAATTTTATTCATGATTGATATAAAAAAAAATCCAAATTTCTTCGAAAAAAATCCAATCTACTCATCAAAAAATAAAATTGAAGAGAAAATAGCAATGATTGATCAGCTAACGACTTCTTACATGAAAAAAAAAACAATTATTCAACTTAAAACAATGGAATTTAAAGAATTAAACTCTAAAAAAGAAATATTTTGGGAGATCTTAATTGGAATTTTGTTGATAATCGGTGGGCTTTTCTTACTAAAGTTAGATAGAAATGAATTTGAAAATAAGGATATCGGGGCATTTGTATTAATATTTTTTGGATTTTTTATGATTACATACCGTAGGTTGGATAAAAAGGAATTAGATCAACATTACATTATTATAAGACCAAATAACATAGATATTCCCATCAAAAAGACACATTCAAGATTGAAATGGTCAGATATTTCTAATATTACTTGCGTTATTGATTTTGGTGAGATTATTCGATCCGCTAAGTTCACAAGAAGAAAAAAAATAGAAACCAAGGTGATTATTGAACCAGATATGAATTTTTTTGTCAGATTACAATCACTTTATGGAGAATCTTTATCCAATTATTTAGATTGGTCTATTCAAATAACAACCAGAAATGGTCAAGAATTTATCTTTTTTCCAGATATTTATCATCTTTATGAACAAGTTCCTGAGAATTATTCTCAAAACACAAATTTAGTGGAAATTTATAGTCAAATACATAATTATTATTGCTTTCGTATTATCTATGAATATTGGCAAAAATCAAAATAAATCCTAATACCAATATTAAAAAAAAAAAAGTATAAAACATGAAGAAGAGAAATTCTATTCCAGATCCCATACCCAACGATTTAGTTTAATTGATCCCATGGTAGGTGCAATTTTGGATGCGGGAGATAAATGGACAAGAGTATACTCATTGGATTTAGTCCTAGTCCCAATTATAGCTCCTTTACCTTTAACATTTCTAGCAGCAAATTGTAATTCTTCCCAACTTAATATTGGGTATCGATTTTCACCAATAACAAAAGCCGATTTATGGTTCAGCCAGCTATCCATTAATTCTTTAGCTTCAGTTCCACCAATAAAATTTGGATCTAGAGAAAAAATTATTTCTCCTTCCTTTGATAATAAAATTAGATTACCAAAACCTTCATTTTCTGTTTGAAATTCTAAATATTTAGATTTTAATTTGTCAATTTCCATATAATATCATCTCCATTAATATTTTTCAGAAATAACATAAAATTTTATAGATATGAATAATTTATTTCCTTGAAATTTTATAGTTATGAGATAAATAGTTCTTTGATTGATGAAGTATTTTGATCATAAATATTTAATCCTTTTTCACCGCCATCGGTTCGTGAAAAAATTCAGAATATTCTAATATTTTGAAATAAGTTTGTGAATTTAAATGAATTTAGCAAAATTAAGTTATACTACAAGTTTTAGATATTACCAATGGGGTGAAAAGACTTCTAATCATAGAGCAAATTTTCTCAATACTTTTCGTCGTGTTTTAGAAGAGCGTCTCCCAGAGGATCTTAAAGTTGAAATTTCTAATATTGAATTTAAAGTAAATGAAAAGCTTTTTATTGAATTAACTGGAAAAAAGAAGGATGATCTTATTTTTACTTCGAATATCTTGAAGGAAATCACTGGTCAAGCATTTGATGCGAATAATGTTCCTAAAAATAAGAAAATAGTAGGTTTTCTTAAATCTGTTGGGAAAGTAGGTTTTGGACTATTTGTAGATATTGGTATAGAAGGTCCAGAGAAGGAAGCATTAATTCCTCTTCATAATCTTCGAAGTCAATTAATGAATGATGAAAAATTTTCAACCAGAGATATTTGCCAAAGATATGGATTCATTGATTATCTTCCAGTAGAAATAGAAGTCGAAAAAATTCTTTTTGAAAAAGGAGGAAAACCAAAATATGAATGCAGATTTTCAGATGAATTTTTAGAAGCATATAAAGAATATATTCATTCTGGGATGGATATAATATTTACAACTGGTGTTGCTCGACAAATGATAAAAAGAACTATTGCAAAAAGAGGCCATACAATCGACATTTTTCAAATAATTCGATTAGGTCCACTTGAAACGGTTGTTGTTTGTAATAAAGGGACCAATGCCCCTGGAATTGTTTCGCATATTGGGCCTTTTTTACCAAATTGTAAGTTTTCAATGATAAGACCTGCTCAATTATCAAGATTCTGGAAAGATTAAACCTTTTTTTTCCAATTTTCCGATATTATTTTAAGTTGAAAAATTAATTCTTGTTTTAAGTAATTGAAGGTATGATACCATGGCAGAATTAATATTATATATGATCCAGACAGGAAAATTGATTAAAATTCAAAAACCAATTTTTGAGACCAATATTAGAATATTAACTTCTGCTGC